>JAACJQ010000171.1 GCA_016879935.1 Archangiaceae bacterium
AACAAGTACAAGATTCCCGAAGGCGCCGAGCCGCTGTTCCGCCCGTACGTGCAGCAGGGCCTCAAGTTCTTCGTCGCGAAGGTGAACGTGAAGAAGGTCACGTTCGAGAAGGGCATGGCAAAGCTGTCGCCGCTGCGTTTCCACTACGACGCCGAGAAGTTCGAGCTGCCGGTGCGGCTCGGTCTCATCAACGCGAAAGAGAAGCAGGACCTCATCGTGCACGTGCTCGCGCGCAACCAACGCTACGAGTTGGCGAACCTGCCGAACGTGACGATTCCCACCAACATCGACCTCGCGCCCTCGGCGAAGTCGGAGTTCCCGTTCTTCTACGTGTCTCTCTTCGACCGCACGCTCGCGAAGAACCCCAAGGCCGTCATCACCGAGTACGCGTGGCAGGCGACCAGCTGTGACCCGTGCCCGACGTCTCCGCTCTCGCAGGAGGACTTCGCGACGCTCGGCGCCGACGTGATGGCGACGAAGCAGAAGGAAGAAGATCAGTGGAACCCGCAGCGCCAGTTCGTGCTCACGCGCCTGCACGCGCGCTACGACAAGACCTCGCTCGGTGAAGACCTCGTCTTCAAGGCCGCCCCTGCCATCGTGGGTGGTCGCGAGTTCCTCACCGACGGCAACGCGCTCGAGCAGGGCTCGCGCCCCGACTCGATGAACAACTTCCAGGCGCGTTACGCGATTCGTTACCCGTGGAAGGGCAAGGTCGAGTGCAAGAACCCCGTGTACGGCCGCTGGGGTGGGCCTCCCGCGGGCGAGCAGAGCGCTGGCACGAAGTCGGTTCAGGACTCGGCCTTCGTCGCCAGAGATCCCGCGAAGGTCGACGCGCTCGCCGAGAGCCCCATCGCCGAGCTCAGCGTGAAGGGCCTCAAGGCGAAGGCCGGTGACGTGCTGCGGCCCGCGAAGAAGAAGTGAAGCGGCCACTGCTGAAAACTTGAGCAGTCACCTGAGCGTCCGTACAGTCACCTGAACGGGAGGTCAGGTGATGCAGACACGTTCGCAGGGTCCGTTCGTCGGAGAGCGGAAGTCGCCGTGGCAGCGGGTTCATGGAGTCGACGCGGTGCTCGAGCAGTGGCGGGGAGACCGTCACGTCGGGCCCAACCTCGTGCTCGACGAGATGTTGCCGTCGGCCGAGGCGTCGTTCGCTCCGTTCCCCGAGACGCTCTCGCCGCAGGTCGTGACGGCGTTGAAGGCGCGGGGCCTCTCGTCGCTCTACACGCACCAGGCCGAGGCGTACGAGCTGTCGCAGGCCGGCCGTGACGTCGTCGTCGCCACACCGACCGCGTCGGGCAAGAGCCTCTGCTACCTGCTGCCGGTGTTGAACTCGCTCGCGCTCGACCGCGAAGCGCGCGCGTTGTTCCTGTTCCCGACGAAGGCGTTGTCGAGAGATCAGGAAGCGGCGCTCCACACGTTCCTCGAGCAGGCGGGCCTCGAGCACGGCGCGGTCACCTTCGATGGCGACACGCCAGCCGATGCACGGCGGTCGGCCCGCGAACGAAGCGGCGTCATCCTCACGAACCCCGACATGCTGCACACGGGAATTCTCCCGCACCACGCGGGGTGGGCGCGCTTCTTCGCGGGCCTTCGTTACGTCGTCGTCGACGAGCTGCACGCGTACCGCGGCGTCTTCGGCAGCCACCTCGCGAACGTGCTGCGCCGCCTCGAGCGTGTTGCGAAGTTTCACGGCTCGACGCCGAAGTTCCTGTGCGCGTCGGCCACCATCGGCAACCCGAAGGAGCACGCGTCGAAGATGACGGGCCGTGACGTGCAGCTCGTGTCGGAGAGCGGAGCGCCGCGCGGTGAACGTCGCGTGCTCGTCTACAACCCGCCTGTCGTGAACGCCGAGCTGGGCATTCGGCAGTCGTACATCAAGACGTCTGCGCGGCTGACGGCCGACCTCGTGAAAGCGGGCGTGCCGACGCTGCTCTTCGGCCAGTCACGCAACGGCGTCGAGGTGATGCTCAAGTACTTGCGAGACGCGCTCGCGCAGGTGCGCATCGACCCCGACGTCGTGCACGCGTATCGCGGTGGTTACCTGCCGCACGCGCGACGGGAGATTGAAAACCGCCTGCGTCACGGCGAAGTGAAGTGTGTCGTCGCGACGAGCGCGCTCGAGCTCGGCATCGACGTCGGTTCGCTCGACGCCGTCGTCTGCGCTGGCTGGCCGGGGAGTGTCGCGGCGCTGTGGCAACGCTTTGGGCGTGCAGGGCGGCGACAGGGAACGAGCTTGTCGTTGATGGTCGCCTCGAGTGCTCCCGTCGACCAGTACGTGGCGGCGACGGCGAAGAGTCTGTTGTCGGCTCCGGCCGAGCAGGCGCGCATCGACCCCGACAACGTCGAGGTGTTGGTGCAGCACCTGAAGTGCGCCGCGTTCGAGCTGCCCTTCGAAGGTGACGAGGGCTTCCGCGACGTGCCCGCGAGTCAGGTGCGTGATGCGCTCGGGTACCTCACCGAACACCGCGTGGTGCACGAGGTGACGACACCGGGCGGAAAAGCGACCTGGCACTGGAGCGCCGATGCGTACCCGGCGAACGACGTTTCGCTGCGCTCCATCGGCTGGGACAACTTCGTCATCATCGACCTCTCGACCGACAAGACGATGGCCGAGATGGACTGGCGCTCGACGCACACGATGCTGCACGAGCAGGCCATCTACCAACACGAGGGCCGCCAGTTTCAGGTCGAGAAGCTCGACTTCGAGAACCACAAGGCCTTCGTGCGGCCCGTCGAGCCCGACTACTACACCGACGCGATGACCTTCACGAAGGTGACGGTCATGAGCCGCGCGCAGGAGGCGAAGGCGCCGACGTACGAGCTGGGCACGGGTGACGTCTCGGTCGTCGAGCGCGTCGTCGGGTACAAGAAGATCAAGTTCCACACGCACGAGAACGTTGGCTACGGCGACGTGCGGCTGCCCGAGATGCAGATGCACACGACGGCCGTGTGGCTGACGGTGCCCGAGTTGGTGGTGCAGTTGCTGAACGCGCCGCGGCCCGACGTGATGGATGCGCTGCGTGGGCTCTTGTCGGCGATGCACACGGTGGCGGCAGTGGGGTTGATGGTCGACCCGCGCGACCTCGGGCAGTGCGTCGGTGGGCGTGACGGCGACGGGCGCGGCAGCACGTTGTTCGACCCGACGCTGTATCTCTACGACAGCGTTCCCGGCGGCGTGGGCCTCGCGTCGCGGTTGTTCGACGAGCGCGAGTCGGTGCTGCGGCGCACGAGAGACCTGCTCGATGGCTGCGCGTGTGACGAAGGCTGTCCCGCGTGTGTGGGCCCCGGCGCGATCGATGCGGTGCACCGGGGACGAAAGACGCTCGCGCTCGCGGTGTTGTCGGCGCTCGGCATCACGTCGCTGAACTGACGAACCACCATGGACTTCAAGGCGAAGCTAGGGCTGCTCGCGCGGCCAGCGGTGTCAGCGCCCGTCGTCGTTGCGCCCCGGCGAGAGAGCCCGTTGTCGGCGCTGATTCCGCCCACGATGACGGCGGCGGGCGTGCTCCATGTCGTGCAGTCGCGGAGCCCCGCGCCGGTGCTGCCCCACGCGGCGACGGTTGGTGTGCTCGGGCTCGACGAGTCGTTCTCGGGCCTCGACGTCTCGCGCGTGTTGTTCCTCGACACCGAGACGACGGGCTTGAGCGGCGGCGCGGGCACGTTGCCGTTTCTCGTCGGCCTCGCGTTCGTCGACGCAGGTGAGCTCGTCGTCGAGCAGCTGCACCTCTCGGGGCCGGGTGCAGAACGGCCCGTGTTGGCGCGGCTGTCGGAGCGGGTCGAGGCCGCGAGCGCCATCGTCTCGTTCAACGGGCGTTCGTTCGACTGGCCGTTGTTGCGCACCCGCTTCGTGATGAATCGGCTGACGCCTCCGTCGCCGAGGCCGCACCTCGACTTGCTCCACGCGAGCCGCCGCGTGCTTCGTCACTGGCAGCGCGAGACGCGGCTGTCGACGGTGGAGTCCGCGGTGCTCGACGTGCATCGCGTGGGTGACCTCGATGGGTCGCAGGTGCCGGCGGCGTGGTTCGACTTCTTGCGCACCGGGCGGGTGGCAACGTTGGCGCGCGTGCTCTCGCACAACCTGCAAGACCTGCGGAGTACGGCGGCGCTGCTCGGCTGGCTCGGCGCTTCGTGGAGCGAGCAGGTCGCAGTGACGTCGGAGGTCTCGCTCGGCCTCGGTGAAGTCGCCGAGCGCGCGCACTTTCCACACAAAGCCGAGCGCTTCTTCGAGCGGGCGACGTCGAGCGCGGTGGTCGACGTGCAGGCGAGGGCGCTCATCGCGTTGGGGCGTACGTTGCGAAGGCGTGGCGCGCTCGACCAGGCCGCCGCCATGTGGGAGCGCGCAGTGCCCCTGTGTGAAGACGCCTCGACGCTGCACCTCGCGCTGGCCCGGCTGTACGAACATCGGTTGCGTGACGCGCACGCGGCCGAACGGCATGCGGTGCTCGCGAAGCCGGTCGAGGCGCCGATGGTGCACGCGCGCCGCGTGGCGAGGTTGTCGCGCAAACGTCAGCTCGTGCTGACGATGCGCTAGTCGCCCTCGACGAACGCGGTCCATCGCCAGCAGCCGGCCTGCTTCTCGAGTGTGAGTCGAGGGCCCTTCCTGGCGGCGCAAGTCACCACGTCGCCCTCGCGGCTGCAGGTGCCTGCGATCGCCGCGCGGAGCTTCTTCGGCGTCGTTGGGTCCTTCTGCCATTCCTGGAGCGCCTGCTTCGAGCTCGCGTCACCACCGAAGCTCCAGGTGAAGGCGTCTTCCATCAGCGTCGCCAGCACCGTGGGCTTCTCTGCGGAGGACCAGATGACACGCAGGAACAGTCGAGCCCCGGTCGGCGCCGTCGAGACGCGAGGGGCCTTTTCGTCGGGCTGAAGGTTGTCGCGATAGGCGTCAACGGCCTCGGCGCCGAGCCTCGTCACGGCTGGCGGCACGGGAAGACACGCGACGTCTGCGTTCGGAGCTCCCGCGAGGACCACGAGGAGAACAGTGAGCACGACCCGAGTGTAGCTGCGGTAGGAGTCGCCGCGCGTGCGCGACACTCCCTTCACCGTGGTGGCCATCTGGTGCTGGTACGACGGGCGCGCGTTTCACGGCTACCAGGCGCAGCAGGGCGTTCGCACGATTCAGTCAGAGGTGCTGCGCGCGTTCGCCGATGCACAGCTGCCGCGAAACCCCGTCGTGGCAGGCCGAACCGACAAAGGTGTCAGCGCGCGAATGCAGGTGTTGAGCGCGAAGGTGCTGCGTGACGTCGAGCCTTCATCGGTCGCCGAGAGACTTGCTCCGCACCTGCCGCCAGACATCGGGGTGGTGATGTCACGCGCCGCGCCACAGGGGTTTCACGCCGCCTTCAGCGCCAACTCGAAGACGTACCAGTACGAGCTGACGCGCGAGCAGGCGGGAGACGTGTCGTTGCTCCGAGAGGCCGCCGCGCTCGTTCCCGGCACGCGCGACTTTCGCGTCTTTCACTTCAAGACGAGCGACGTGCGCCCACGGCGGGTCGATGCGGTCGAGGTGCTCGAGCACGAGCGCGGCGTCACGCTCCGCTTCGTCGGAGAACAGTTCGCCCGCTACATGGTGCGTATGCTCAGCGGCGCGCTCACTGCGGTCGCACGAGGAGAACTCGCCCTCGACGTCTTCTCCGCGGGCCTCGTCGAGCAGCGGCAGTTCCATTGCCCGACGGCTCCGCCCGAAGCGCTCACGTTGTGGAACGTCGGCTACCCCGCAGACGTCGACCCGTTCACCGAGGCCGAGCGCGCAGCATTCGCCTGGCCTCGATGACGCCGGCTCACCCCGGCTGGCACATACCGCTGCGGCAGACTTCTCCGACCGCGCACGTGCTCTGCCCAGTTCCGGTGCACGGCCCGCGGGGAACCGTCGTGCTCCACTGGCCGATGTGATTGCCGCTGCTGATGCTCTGAAACGGCAACCAGAACGAGGGGAAGCTCGGGTCCTGGCCCAGCAGCGCCTTCGCCGGGTCGAACGCCACCATCCACAATTGCGTGCGCTGGTTGTCGGTGAGGCGCAGGCCGTAGCCGCGGCCGCTCGAGAACGTGAGCCACATCACCGTGCCACCCGAGTAGCGGTGCAGCACCGGCGCCCACTTCGGCCACGACGTGCCGCCCGGCGCCGACGCGTTGATGAGGTGCACCGGCGTGCCACCACCAGACGGCACGGCCCACAGCTGCCCATCGGGAACGCCCGCGTCCGTCACCGACGCGTTGTCCATCGAGTTGCGGTTCGACGGAGAGCGGTTGAACAACACGAAGCGGCCGTCGGGCGAATACGCCGGGTAGTAGTTGTTCTGCCCGCCGGCGGGCACGAGCGTGGTGGGCGGGTCGAAGCCGGTGCCGTTGAAGCGCATCGTCTGCAGTGACGCCGAGTCGACGCCGGGCGCGGGGAAGCCGAGCGAGAAGCCCGGGCGCGCGAGCACCATCGACGCTCCGCTCGGAGACCAGTCGGGCATCGTGCCCTGGCTGGTCACGCTGCGCAGCACGCCGGTGCGCAGGTCTCTCCACTGAATCGATGAGCCGTTGCTCTGCAGCAGGTGCTGCTCGTCGGGCGAGAACGAGAAGAAGTTCGCGCTGCCAGTGAGCGGGCCGCCCGTCGAGGTCGCGACCTGCTTCGTCTGCACGCGCAGCGTCGAGTACGCCGACGGCGCGGGAATGTCCTTGCCGACGGCGATGAGGTTTCCCTGCCGCGAGATGACGTGACAGCCGACGCAGGTGAGCGCTCCGACGTTCGCGCCCGTCAGGTACGTCTGCGGCGGCGCGTTCGGGAAGCCGTAGTCGAAGCGCATCACCGTGCCCGCCGTGTTCCAGTAGTAGAGGCCACCGATGATGTCCTGCTCGGTGAACGAGAGGTGCTGCGGCGGCGACACGCCGACGACTCCGGGGGTGGTGCCGTTCACGCCCGCGACGTCCCACACCACTGGCGCCGTGCCGCGCGCGTAGGGCACGAGGTCGGCATAGGCGGCGCCGTCGAGCGAGAAGACACAGCCACCACCGACGGCGGTACACGTGGTGAAGATCTGCACGGTGCGTGACGGCGCGCGGAAGGTGAAGCGGAACAACGTCTGCCCCGACGACGGCAGGAAGTGGAACTCGATGCGGTTGGTGTTGGGCGGGAAGATGACGCCATCGGCCGGGTAGACGACCGTGGGGCCCGAGCCGGTGAGCGCGCCTCCGAACGACGTCGTCGACGACATGTTCGCGCCAGGCCCGAGGTGCTGCGTGGTCGAGTTGCCACCATCGAGCGCCGGGTTCGGCGGAGGCACCTGAATCTGCCAACCGCCGTCGAAGTCGACGAAGAAGCCCCCGGCCGCTCCACCTGCCGACGCGACACCACCACCGCTCGCGACACCGCCGCCGCTCGCGGAGCCACCAGCACTCGCGAAGCCGCCAGCACTCGCGGAGCCACCGGCGCTCGCGGAGCCACCGGCGCTCGCGGAGCCACCGGCACTCGCGGAGCCACCAGCGCTCGCAAAGCCACCAGCGCTCGCGGAGCCACCGGCGCTTGCGGAGCCACCGGCCGTTGCCATTCCGCCAGCCGTCGCAGCTCCACCGGCGCTCGCAGTTCCGCCGCCCGCTCCACCGCCCGTCGACAAAACGCACATGCCGTTCTTGCAGACGCCCGCGCACTTCGCGGCGTCACACGTGTAGACCTTCTGTGGCTCGCACTGACACGCCGCGACGGCGAGCTGCAACGCGACGAGAAGGCTTCGAAAGGCGTGCCGGTTCATGGGCGCGCACCGTGTCACGCCGGGGGAACGCGCTTCAACCCTTGCACACGCGATGACGCTCATGGGTCAGAGGCCACATGACCCCCATCGACACCCAGATCGCGCGTCTCGCCCAGGCCATCGGCGCGGAGTGGAACGCCGAAGACGAAGGCGAAGCGCCCGGCGGCCCGTTCAGCCAGCTCAAGCACCGCCTCAGCGCGTTCAGCTCGCACCGCGTGCTCAAGCTGAAGAACCTGCGCAACAGCTGGCTCCACGCGCTCATCTGCATGGTTCAGGAAGAAGAGATGGAGGGCGCCTTCATTCTTCCCGGTGTGTTGCCACCTGCCGCGATGCTGGCGCAGGGCTTCACCGGGCCAGACGACCAGCGCGCGATTCTCGCGGCCGGTTTCGTCGCCTGCATTCGCCCGCCGAACAACGAGCTGCTGCTCCTCTCTCCCGCGAACGCGCAGGCCGCCGTCTATGAACTCGGCGCGCAGGGCCTCGTGAAGTTGGCGGACTCGGTCGTCGACTTCTTCGCGAAGCAGATCGACCTCGGCCTCGCGCCGCTCGAGCACTGCGACGAAGGCCAGCTCGGCGCCCTCGTCGTCGGTCGCCGGTTCGGTCAGTCGAAGACGTTCGGAGAGATTCGTGCTGCGCAGGCCACCGCCGCCGAGTGGCGGAAGAAGACGGGCCTCCCACTCGTCGTGGTGAACCCCGGCCCGTCCGAAGCCGACGAAGACGACGAAGCGCACGAGACGTTCTACGCAGGGCTGCTCGTGAGCGCGGCCGAAGATGGAATGCCCGCTCAGCGCATCGAGCCGTCACGTCTCGAGACGTTGAGCCTCGCCGCGATTCCCGCCGCGTTCTGGAGCGACCTCGAGACGAAGCACGGCTTCACGAAGTCGGAGGACGATGAAGAAGGTGCTGGTCCCGGCGAAGGGCTGTTCCTCGTTCCCGCTGGCTGGGCGTGCGCGACGTTGTCGCTCGGCGAAGAGCGGCTCTGCACCACGAGCTCCGAAGACACCTACGTCGGTAAACACGTCGCCGACGACATCGTCGCGAAGTTCAAGTCGGGAGAGCCGGTGCTGCTCGAGGGCGCGTACTGCTGATCAGTCGATCTCGATGAACAGCTTGTCGATCGACCCGGTCGCCTTGCTCACCTGGAGCTCGGTGTAGAGGCCGAGCAGGGCGCCTTCCCAGGTGTAGTGGGTGGGCGTCTCGGTGCGCGTGGCGCCCGACGGTGCTCCGCCCGAAGGCAGCGGCACGCCGTTCGCGAAGTTCGCCACTGCGGCGCGCAGCTGGTCGCGAACCTGTGGCCACTCCGACTGCGGGCGATGCGCGAGGACGGCCTCACGAAACGCGGCACCGTCGGGGTGATTCGAGAAGAGCACCTCGTCGATGTGCTTGAAGAGCGCACTCACCGCGCGGCCCTGCGCTTCGCCCCAGCTCTTCACGGGCGCCGGCTGTGGACCCGGCGGCGTGGCGAAGGGCTTCGCGTTCTCGACCAGCGTGGTGATGGTCGCCGCCGAGGGAAGCCACTGCGCCTGGTCTGGGTGCGACTTCACGAACGCCTCGAGTGACCGCGCGAGCGCCACCGGGTTTCGCTGCGCCAGCTCCTTCGCCGAGTTCACGCCGACGTTCTCGAACAGGTCGGCCGTCGACTTGCCCACGCCCTTCACGTTCAGCAGGTCGGCGCGGTTGACGGCTTCACGCACCACCGAGGTCGGCAGCCCCGCCTTCTTCGCCAGCGCGCGCTCGGCCGAGGTCGACGAGGCGGCTTCGAGCAGCTCCTTGGTGTTGTCGATGCCGATGCGTTTGAGCGCCGCAGCGTCGGTCGTGCTCAGGCTCTTCACGGACGACAGCGGCAGCGAACGAATCGAGGGCATGGCCCCGACCCTATCGCTGCCGCGCAACGTCGTCAGGCGCTGCTGGTCAGTTCTGCGCGCTGCCCGTGGTGCCGACGAAGCCGTAGCGGCCGACGAGCCAGATGCGGTTCGCGTCGAGGGCGAAGCCGTTCACCAGGTCTGACGTCGCGAGCGCCGTGACCTGCCCGCTGATGTCGCTCCACGTGCGGCCAGCGTCGGTCGTGCGCAGGAGCATCGGCTTGCGCGAGTTGTTGCCGACCGCCCAGCCGTGCGTCTTGTCGGGCGCGAAGAAGATGGCCGCGATGGTGATGTCGGTCGACGTCGCGAAGCCCGAGGGCAGCGTCGCCTTCGTCCACGTCGAGGCCTTGCCCTGCGTGGCGTTCGTCGTGAAGTACACGTAGCTGTTCGCCTGGAACTGGGTGCCGTTGAAGGCGAAGCAGGTGTCCTTGTCGAGACAGGTGACGCCGAACGGGCCGGGGCTGCTGACGTTCAGGTTCTCGGGCAGCTCCTTGAAATAGAAGTGGCGGCCCTTGTCGGTCGAGATGCACACGCCCGGCTTGATGGCGCCGAAGCGCGCCTCGTTGTTCGTCGCCTCGCGCCACGAACGCTGGTTCAAGCCCTCGGCGGGGTGAATCATCAGGCTCAGGTCGGGCGCGGCCCAGAACGACTGCGACGGGTACGGCTGCGCGCTGGTGGTGATGTCCCAGTCGCAGAGCGACTTGTCGGCGGTGAACTGCGCCTCGAAGTCGGCCGGAACCGGAGGCACCGCGGTGGGCGACCAGATCTTCGTCCACGCGGTGGTGGCCGACGGCGCCTGCGTCGCGCTGTACACGAAGCCGTTGTTGTTCACGAAGACCCAGTCGCTGTCGGTGGAGGACTGCAGCGTGATGGTCGCGTTCAAGCCGAAGTCGCCGCCGACGACAGTGCCGGTCTTCACGGCGCTCCAGCTCGACTTCGCGGTGATGTCACCCTTCGCCGAGACGATGGCGCCCGAGGTGGTGACGCGCGCGACGAGGCCGCTGCGAGTGGGCACGAAGCCGAGGAACGAGAGGTCGCCGATGGTGCCCGAGAGGGTGGCGACCGGCCCGTCTTCGTAGTCACCGTCGACGAGCAGCTCGCCCCAGCTCGTGGCGTTGAGCGCGAACACGCCGCCGCCGCGCGAGTTTCCCGTCGAGGTGGCCAGCACGCACTTGTCGGCCGCGGTGCAGTGAACGCCGTAGATGTAGACGCTGCTTCCCGAGAACGCGTCGGGCGGGGTGATCTTCGTCCACCCGTTGCCCATCGTGGTGCCACCACCGGCGCCGCCACCGCCATTCGCGCCACCGCCTCCGCTGCCACCATCGGGTCCGTCAATGCCCAGAATGCCGCATGCCGACAGGCCAACGAGAACCGCCATCAGAACAATCCGCTTCACGGGTCATCTCCTTGTAGGTTTGAAGCTCGTCTGCGGGTGTTCTCGGAAATGACCTGCAGAACCGGACATCGCCCCGCGAAACATGGAAGACGAGTCGCTGACCCAGCTGCTTCGCGACGCCCGAGACGGCGACCCGGCCGCCGGTAACCGTGCGTATGCGCTCATCTATCGACGGCTCCACACGGCGGCGCGGCAGCAGCTGCGTCTCCGGAGCGAGCGTCACGCGACGCTCACGCCGACCGCGCTGGTGAACGAGGCCTGGCTCAAATTGTCGGCCGCCCAGTACGAGATCGCCGACCGCGAGCACTACCTGGCGATGGCGAGCGCAGCGATGCGGCAGATCGTCGTCGACGCGGCGCGGGCGCGGGCGAGCGGCAAGCGTGGCGGAGATGCGGTGCACGTGACGCTCAACGAAGAGGCCGGCGGTGACGAGCTCGACGTCGGCGTGCTGGCGCTCGAAGACGCGCTGCAGCGGCTCGAGAAGCTCGACGCGCGGCTCGCGCAGGTCGTGCAGTACCGCTACTTCGGCGGGCTCACCGAAGACGAGATCGCCAGGCTGCTCGGCGTCACCGACCGCACCGTGCGTCGCGACTGGCGAAAGGCGCGTGCGTTTCTGCACGCCGAGATTCGAGGCGCCTCGTGACTCCAGACGATCGCACCCGCCGCGCGTTGTCGCTCTTCGACGAGCTGGTCGACCTCGACGAGGCCACGCGCGCGCCGATTCTCGCGAGCCTGCTCAGGGAGGATTCCGTCCTGCACGCCGAGGTCAACGCGCTGCTCGCGGCCGACTCTCGTGACGGCATGCTCGAGCGCACGATGCTCTCGTTGCTGCCGGCCTCGGAGCACGACGACGCGCTCCCTGCGCGCATCGGGCCGTGGCGCATCACCGGCGTCGCAGGCCGCGGCGGCATGGGCGCGGTGTACCTGGGTGAACGTGACGACGGGCAGTTCGAGCAGCGCGCGGCCATCAAGCTCATTCGCCTCGGCATGGACACGCCGCAGCTGCGCGCGCGCTTCTTGCGAGAACGGCAGATTCTCGCGGCCCTCGTGCACCCGAACATCGCGACGCTGCTCGACGGCGGCGTGACCGACACGGGCGCTCCGTACTTCGCGATGGAGCGCGTGACGGGCCAGCCGCTCGACGTCTTCTGCGACGGGCGCAAGGCGACGCTGCGCGAGCGGGTGACCTTCTTCCTGCAGGTCTGCGCGGCGGTTCAGCACGCGCACCAGAACCTCATCGTTCACCGCGACCTGAAGCCGGCGAACATTCTCGTGGGCGACGACGCGCGGGTGAAGCTGCTCGACTTCGGCATCGCCAAGCTGCTCGACCACGACGGGCCCGTCGACACCACGCGCGAGCGGCCGCACACGCCCGAGTACGCCGCGCCCGAGCAGCTCAGCGGAGGCACCATCACCACCGCCACCGACGTCTACGGCCTGGGCGTGGTGCTGCACCGGCTGTTGTGCGGCACGGCACCCGATGGCGCGTCTCCCTCGCGGGCCGCGACGCGCGCGACCGACGAGCAGGTGCAGGCGCGTGGCCTTGCGTCGAAGGAGGCGCTCGCGAAGAGCCTCGCCGGCGACCTCAGCGCCATCATTCAGCAGTGTCTGGAGCCCGAGCCGTCACGCCGCTACACGACCGTCGCTGCGCTCTCGCAAGACCTTCGCGCCTGGCTCGATGGAAGACCGGTCACCGCGCGTGCGCCGACGCGTGGCTACGTGCTCACGAAGTTCGTCGCGCGGCATCGCTGGGGCGTCGCGGCCGGCGTGCTGCTGGTGCTCGCCATCGGCTCCGGCGTCGCGGGTGTGGTGTGGCAGGCCGGCAAGGCGCGACGGGCCGCGGCCGAAGCGCAGGCGCAGCTCGAGTACCTCACCAGCCTGCTGCACATTCTCGCGCCCAGCACCGCCGAGGCCCGTGAGCTCGACCGCTCGCGGTTGATCGCCGAGGCCGCACGAAAGGCGCGCGCCGAGCTCGCCGACAAACCCGAGAGCCTCGCAGGCGTCGAGCTGGCGCTCGCGCAGGTCGCCCAGAACACCGGTGACTCCAGACAGGCCATCGAGCTCGCCGACGCCGCGGTCGCGCTCCGCCGCAGCGTGTTCGGTGACGACGCGATTCCCACCGCGAAGGCGCTGCTCGTCGCAGGGGCCGTGCGCACGCAGGTGAAGCCGCCGCGCTACGACGAGGCCGCGCAGGCGATCGACGCCGCCATCGCCATCGCGAGGAAACAGGCACCGGCCAGCGCGCTGCTCGTCGACGGGCTGCAGAAGCGGTCGACCGTGTTCGGTGATCAAGACCAGCTGGCCGACCAGGAGCGTGTCATCGGCGAAGCCGCGGCGCTCTGTGACGGCGCCCTCTCGGCCGAGGTCGTCTGCGAGAACGTGTGGGACGAGCTCGGCTCCATCGCGAGCCGCAACCGTCGCTCCGAGCAGGCGCTGGTCGCGCTGCGTCGCGCGTGGGAGGCGAAGAAGAAGCGGCTGGGCACCGACCACGCCGAGACGCTCGAGGTGGCGGGTCAGCTCGCGTGGGCCCAGGCCGAAGCCGGTGACGTCGCGGGCGGGCTCGTGCTGGCGGAAGAAGTTCACGCCGCGAACCAGCGCATCTACACGCAGCCGACCGAGACCTCGTTGCGCGCGATGATGCGGTTGTCGCGCCTGCTGAAGCGGTCGGGCCAGTACGAACGCGCCGAGAAGCTGCTCGACGAGTACCTCGCGCACTCGCGCCGGCTCTTCGGAGAGAACCACCAGAACACCATTCTCGGCGCGTCAGACCGCGCGAGCCTGCTCTTCGGCCTGGGCCGCTTCGAGGAGTCGGCCGCGCAGTTCGAGGCGACGACGAAGGCGTACACGGTGGCGAAGAGCGACATCAACGCGGCGCTGACGCAGGGGTACCGCGCCGATGCCATGCGGGAAGGGGGCCACGCCGAACAGGCGCTCCCGCTGCAACTCGGCGCCATCGCGACGTTGCGCACGCTGTACCCGAAGGGCGAGAACGTGATGCTGGCGCGCGCGCTCAGCAACCTGGCCCTCACCGAAGGCGCGCTCGGTCAGCACGAGAGCGCGTTGGCCCACCACGACGAGAGCCTCGCCATGCACGCGCGGCTCAAGTCCACCGTGCCCACCGTCGCGTACCCACGCGCCCTTCGCGGCAAGACGTTGTTCGACGTGGGCCGCAGCGCCGAGGCCGAGCAGGAGCTGCGCGCCGCCGTGAAGGACCTGCTGGTGATGAAGGCGCCCTCGCCCAACCAATACTGGGAGCCGTTCGGCCTGCTCACCCTGGTGGCCTGCGCCAATCACGCGACCGACTGCGACGCGCTTCGCGCCGAGGCGAAGAAGGCGCAGGCGCTCACGCTCGCAGCGACGGCGCGCGCGCGGCTTCGGCAGGCCACGGCGCCATGACGTCAGAGCGCCCGTTCAGCCTGACGACGCACGGTGCGGGCAGCCTCAGCCTGTCGCGGTGGAAGGGCGAGGTGCTGCTGAACACGTTTGGCGCGCTGGCCGTCGAGCCGCTGCTGGTCATGCTCCACGGCCTCGAGCTCGGGCGGGTCGACGACTGGCGCTGGCGGCTCGCGGGTGAAGCCGACGCGCGGCGCGTGATGCTTCGGCTCGTCGAGGGCTGGCCCGGTGTCGCGCGGTTCGAGGTCTCGCTGGGCCGTGACGCGCTCCCGGGCGTTTGTCTCTTCCGCTTCGACGTGAAGGGCGCTGACGAGGTGTACGTCGCGCCCGAGCTCGAGTACCACCGCGACGAGCAGCGAGCGCTCGTGCCTGCCGCCGAGGTGTGGCTGCAGCAGGTGCTCGAGGCGAGCGTGGCGGCGAAGCCCGTGTGGACGGCGGAGTGGTGCGTGACGCGCGCCGAGATGTTGACGCTGCTGGCTGGCCCGATGGACCCGTTCGTTTGAGTCACGGCCCCGCGGCGGGCTTCACGGGAGCAGCCTCGACGAAGCGCCCAGCCTCCGAGAAGAACACCGCGTGCGCCCCATCGGCGGTGGTGCAGCGCAGGCTCGCGCCACGCGGAGCGAGCGGCTGCAGCGTCGAGGTCTCGAGGTCGACGAAGAGCGGAACATCGGACGCGAGCATGAGCCCACGAGGGCCGACGAGCACCGGTGGCGTCGCCGACCACTGCTCGAGCGCGCGCTGGTCGGCGCGGCGGGTGAGCTCGAGCCGTCGTGGAGGCGCGTCGGTCTTCAGGTCGCGAATGACGAGCACGCGCCCATCACGGCGCAGGGCGTAGCGGCCATCGAGGCTGCGCAGCGGCAGCACGCTCACCGGCGCGCCACCCGGCCGAACCCACGCCTCCCGACGATGGAGCCGCGCGATGAAGCTCTCGTCGTCCCACCCCCATGCGCGGAGCGGCCCGTCGGCCCCGAGCGTCAACGCCTGCAGCCAGCCGTCGGCGACACGCAACATGATGAGAAAGCCGTCTGACTCGTAGCCGACCTGGGCGCCCGACGGCGCCATGACGAGGTGGGTGAGGCCGGCGAGCTCGACGGGTTGTTTCGGCGTGAGCACCTTGCAGCCCGTACTCGAGAGCCGCCACAGCTCGGCCGGCGCTGCCACGCCGCTGCTGTCGTCGGCGTTCGCGCGGCGCACCAACGCGACGGCGGTCGTGGCGCGTGGCACGTGCGCGAGCGTGACGATGGTGCCGGGCATCGTGCACAGCGTGCGGGCTTCGTCAGTGCCCCACGCGCGGAACTCCACCTGGTCTGCGGAGTGCGCGACCCAGCCGTCTTCGAAACACACCACGGCGTTCGTCTCGGCCGGCGCCGATGGTGGGCCGAGCGAGTAGCGGGGGGCCTCGATGAAGCCCGGGTCGCTCGTCGCGCTCCTCGGTGGTGCGGGCCCGTCACGCACCGTATCGGCGAGCACGTCGAGGAGCGCGCGGGCCTGGTACGCGTCTTTCACGCGCAGCCGAAGCCACTGCTCGTTCGCCGTCGTCATCACGAAGACGTCGAGGTCGTCGGCGCCGGTGTGAAAGCGGGCGCGAACGCGATTCCACGAGCGGCCGGCCTCGTCTCTGGGGTCGATGTCTCTGCTCTCGAAGACGAGCGGTGCGAGCGGCTGCTGGTGCGTGCGCGCTGGAACGGGCGCGTTGAGCCACGCCGCCGCGCCCTCGACGAAGCGCGCGCCCGCATCGGCGTCGTCCACGTGCAGCGTCGCCTGGGCCGTGAACTCGAAGGTGACCCGCGCGCCCCGAACGTCGACGACCCAGCGCCGGTCTTCGTGCTCGAGCACGCGCAGCGTGAGGTCGCCGGGCTCGCCTGCCGGTGCGCTCTGATCGACGACGACCTTGCGAGCCGCCGGGCGCTTCTCTGCTGGCGCAGGGCCCGCTTGTTTGCAGCCCACGAAGAGCACGAGCGCCAGTGCGTGGAGTCGCATCGAGCCTCACTGTGCTCGCCTGCAGGGGAGCAGAGGATCCCACGGGCGAGCGAGCCACTGCGCCCTGCGTCACGCGTGACCGAACGATTGCGAGGCGAGTCTGGGCGTGCGACGGGGCGCGCCATGATGACGTTCACCGAGCTGCCGACGCATGGGCCGCTGTACTGGCAGGCGCTGCGCTCGCGAAAGCCGACGCTGGTGCCCGCCGGCGCGACGGTGCCGCGCCTCGAAGCGACGTGGGCCGAGGTGCGCGTCGACGCAGAGAACCTCGCGCAGTACCGCGCCCTCTGCGGCTTCGGTGAGAGCGACTCGCTGCCGGCGCCGTACCCGCACGTGATGGCGAGCGCGCTGCACCTCGCGATGCTCTCGTCCCCGCAGTTTCCGGTTCGTCTGCTCGGCCTCGTTCACCTGAGCAACCGCATCGAGGTCTTCACCGGGTTGCCGAAGCACGGCGGCGGCCAGCTGCACGCCTGGCTCGAAGGGCACGACGACGGCGAGCGCATGCAGACGTTCGACCTGCACACCGAGTGGCGTGACGGCGCGACGCTGCGCTGGCGCGAGCTCACCCGTTTCATCGTGAAGAAGCCCGTCTCGAAGCGCGAGGCGGCTGCCGTCGTCGAGCGGCCTCGTCCGACGAGCACCACCACCATCGCCGTGCCGGCCGGGCTCGGGCGCCGCTACAGCCGCGTCGGCGGAGACATCAACCCGATTCACCTCTTCGACGTCACCGCGAAGCTCTTCGGCTTCGAGCGCGCCATCATTCACGGCATGTGGACGCTCGCTCGCTGCGTCGCCGAGCTGAAGCCCACCACGCCGTGTGTCATCGACGTTCAGTTCAAGCGGCCCGTCTTCATTCCTTCGACGGTGACGCTGGAGCGAACGCCCGTGCCCGATGGAGACGACTTCGCGGTGGTGAGCGAAAAGGTGCACCTCACCGGCACCGTACGCCGGGGGTGATCACCCACGCCCCAGCGCCTCGGCGCGCTCCTTCACTTCGGCGAGCCACTCCTCACGCTGCGCCTGCGTCGTGAGCTTCAGGCGCGCGAGGTAGTGCCGCTTCACCGGTGAGAACCCGCAGTAGCGAAAGACGGTGAAGACGTTCGAGAGCCAACCCGGGTCGAGCCACGCCACCAGCGCCGGGGAGTCGAGCGTGTAGAAGAAGTGCGCCGCGCGACCGCGCATGAGGCCCTCGGGAAACACCGCGTCTCTCGGCCGCTGCTGAAACGAGTACGTGAGGCCCGAGACGAACACGCGGTCGATGAAGCCCTTGAGCATCGCGGGGAAGCCGCCCCACCACACGGGGTAGACGAACACGAGGGTCTGCGCGCTGGCGACGAGCTCGCGATGGCGGCGCGTCTCCTCCACCGTGCCGAGGTCTCTGCGCCGCCGCGTCTCGTCGACCACCAGCACCGGGTCGAAGTGCTCCGCGTGCAGGTCGACGACGTCGTAGCTGGTGCCCGCCGCCTTGAGCCCGGAGCACACCGCTTCGAGAACCGCGTGCGTGAAGCTCTTCGGGTTGGGGTGGCAGTACACGACGAGCACCCGGCCGCTGGCAGAAGTCATCGGCGCGAGCGTAGCGGCTGACGCGTCAACGGCATGACGTGATCCGGTGTCACGACCCCGCAGCCTCGAACCTAAGCCCCCGCTTCCGCGGCTGATCCACCCGGGGCGCAGGAATTGCTGTCGACCCCGCGCATGCGCACGAACCTGCCGGTGAACGAGGTGGAAGTTCAGCTGAGTGACGA
>JAACJQ010000172.1 GCA_016879935.1 Archangiaceae bacterium
CTCATGGCTGGCGCGGCGACGGTGTTGTTCAAGGAAAAGCCGGCTCCCGAGAAGTTGTTCGAGTTGATCAAGAAGCACCGTCCGACCGTGCTGACTGCCGTGCCGACGTCGCTCAATCAAATGCTCAACCACGACGGCGTGGAGCAGGTCGACTTCACGTCCTTCCGGCTCGCCATCAGCGCAGGAGAGGCATTGCCTGCAGAGCTGTACTCGCGATGGAAGAAGCGCACCGGCGTCGAGATTCTCGATGGCATCGGCTCGGCCGAGATGTTCCACATCTTCATCACCAACCGGCTGGGCGACGTGAAGCTGGGCTCGCTCGGGCGCGTGGTGAATGGCTATCGCGCGAAGGTCTGTGACGACGAAGGGCGAGAGTTGCCGCGAGGTGATGTGGGAACGCTCTGGGTGTCGGGCGACTCGATGGCGCTGGAGTATTGGCAGAACCACGAGAAGTCGAAGTCGACGTTCCGTGGTGACTGGTGCGTGTCGGCCGACAAGTTCCAGCAGGACGATGAGGGGTACTTCTTCTTCTGCGGGCGCGGCGACGACATGTTGAAGGTGGGCGGCAAGTGGTTGTCGCCGGTCGAGGTCGAGAACGCGCTGTTGCAGCACGCGGCGGTGCGTGAGGCGGCGGTGATTGGGTTCAAAGATGCCGACGGGCTGGAGAAGCCGAAGGCCTTCGTCGCGCTCAATGCTGGTCAGATTGGGACAGATGCGCTGGCCGAGGCGCTGAAGGCGCACGTGCGTGATTCGCTCGCGCCGTTCAAGGCTCCGCGGCAGGTGGTGTTCGTCGATGCGTTGCCGAGGAGTGATCGCGGCAAGGTGCTGAAGACTGCCCTGCGCGGGTGACTACGGCACGTACGGCTGCCGGCCGTAGAGCGTGACCTCGAGCCGATCGGGCAGAGGCGTCAGCTTCAACTTCACGCCGACCCTGCCTTCGTCGAGTCGCGTCGGGCGAACGCCGATCATGCTGAGCGCCTGGCCGCACGGCGGTGGCGTGATGCCGTAGCCCGGGTCGAAGACCTGCGGTTTCCAGGTGAGCCACACGTCGGTGGGCGTGGTGGGCGCGACGTCGAAGCGGAGCCGCTGGAGCTTCGGATCGACCACCGCGTGCGTGGTGATTCCGTTCGTCTGCACGAGCGTCGCGTCGAGGGCCGCGGCGTCATCGGAGTCGACCTCGAACTCGAGGCACTCGGTGGTGCAGGTGGTGATCCACGCGGCGGGGCGCAGTTCGCTCCGAGGCGCCGTGAGAAACGCGAGGGAGTACGCGAGCTGCTGGTGGTGCCGGAACTGAAACGCGCTCGTCATGAGGCGGAGCGGAAGGTCGACGAACCAGGCGAGCCCGGTGAAGGTGACGACGATTCCGGTGACGAGGAGCGCCCGCATACGAGGTGGATGCGAGGGTGGCCGCGAGCGTGTGTCGCGCCGTATCGGTCATCGGGTGGATGTGTCGCGGAGCACGGCCGCGAAGAAGCCGTCGGTGCCGTGGCGATGCGGGAAGGTACGCAGGGTTCCGTCCGAGTGGAGCAGCTCGTCGGGCAGCGCGGGCCGCTCGATTCGGAAGCGTGGATTCGCGGAGAGGAACGAGGTGACGACGTGCTCGTTCTCTTCGGGGCGCAGCGTGCAGGTGGCGTAGGTGATGGTGCCGCCGGGGAGCAGGTGTGACGCGGCGGTGTCGAGCAGCGCGCGTTGAATCGGTGGCCAGGTGGAGAACGTGGCGGGGTCGATTCTCCAGCGCAGGTCGGGGCCGCGGCGCAGGGCTCCGAGCTCGGAGCATGGCGCGTCGACGAGCACGTGCGTGACGCGCAGGTCGGCGGGGAGCGCGTGGTGAATGCGCACGCGGGCGCCGGCCCGGGTCGCGCGGGTGCGCAGGCGCTCGAGGCGGGCCTTGTCGACGTCGGTCGCGTGGAGCGCGGCGGTGGGCAGGCGTGACGCGAGGGCGAGCGTCTTGCCTCCAGCGCCGGCGCAGAGGTCGAGCAACGAGTGGCCTTCGGGAACGATGGCCGCGAGCAGCTGGCTGCCTTCGTCTTGAATCTCGAAGAGGCCGTCGCGCCAGGCGGTCGTGGCGGTGAGGTTCGCGGGGCGGGTGGTGACGTGGAGCGCGTCGTCACTCCAGCGGCCGGGCTCGGTGTGACGGCCTTCCTCGGCGAGGCGGCGGCGCAGGTCGTCTCGGGAGATGCGGGCGCGGTTGGCCCTGAGCGTCACGGGTCCCGGTTCGTTGAGCGCGGTGGCGAGCGGTTCGTCGATGAGCGCGCCGAGCCAGTCGGGAATCGAGGTGCGATCGCGGAAGTCGGTGAGCGGTTGGGCGGGTGGGAGCTCAAGGCCGAGGTCGAGGGAGACGTTCGCGAGATCGCGCACGAGGCTGGCGAGCAGGTGGAGCGGCGGGAGGGCTCCGACGGTGGCGCGCAGGCGACGACGCCAGAGGCCGACGCCGAAGATCGACTCGGCGCAGACGCGGCGTTGGTCGGTGGTGAACGTGCGGTTCGCTCGGAGGAGCTTGTCGAGCACGTCGGCGGCGGGGCGGCCGTCGAGCACTGCTGTCAGGGCGGGCTCGAGGAGTGGCGCAAGTCCGGGGAGGACGTGCCAGGGCACGTCGTGGAGGCGGGAGATCATTCGCGTTCGAGGGCGCGGCGCAGGTTCAAGCGCGCAGGCGCGTCGAAGCGGGCGTGGAAGTGGTCGGAGTGGAAGATGCGGGGCGCGTCGAGCAGCTTCGAGAGGAAGCGGCGCCGGCCGAGGCGGTAGAGGAGCGCGTTGGTGACGGGGCGGTATTCGTCGGCGATGGCGGCGTCGTAGGCGTCGAAGGTGGCCGGGTCGCTCCCGAGAATGGCCATGTCGGCGTCGAGGAAGTGGGCGGCGTCGGGGTCGGGCGGCGTGACGGAGCCGTGCTTCGCGGTGAGCTCGATGAGGCGGGTGACGAGGTCAACGTTGAGCCCGGCGCGCGGGAGGAAGGTGTCGATGGCCTGGCGGGCGAGCTCGGCGCTCTTCGTTTCGTTGTCCTTCCGGCCGGCGACGTAGACGGCGTCGTGGAAGAGCGCCGCGAGGAAGACCTCGTTCGGGTGCGCCCAGTCGGGCACTGTCGAGAGGTGCTTGAGGACCTCCTGGACGTGCGTGAACGAGTGGTACGCGCGGGGCGGGGAGGCGTAGGCCGCAACCACCGCCCGCATGAGGCCTTCGGGAATGTTGATCGGTGGGATCATCGTCAGGGTTGACAGGCTCGAACGTGGAACGTAGAGACGCGCGCGTTGTATTCCTCGATAGCTCAGTCGGTAGAGCGGCGGACTGTTAATCCGTAGGTCCTTGGTTCGAGCCCAAGTCGAGGAGCTGAAGGTCGCCGGTGACCAACCGGGACGACATCGAGAGTTAACAGCGGCCTCGGAGAGCGATCTCCGGGGCCGCTGCCGTTCCGGCCCATGTTTCCGAGGCTTTCCACCTGCCCGGCGTCTCTCGAGCGCTTGGACGGCGTTCGCACAGAGAGCGCCGCCGGCCGGGATGAGCGGTCCGCGAGGACCATCGGGAGGGAGCTCAGACGCGCCCCTCCGGGCCTGTGGGGAGAGAGAAACAGAGAGCGTTTAACAGCTGAGCGGGACGGCACTGCGGACGTTTAACTGGCCGCCGGAGCGGAGACCGCCGCCGGCGGGAGAAGCGAGCTGGCCTCGTCGAACGAGGAGGCGATGGTCACGTTTCGGGCGAGCGAGCGAAGTTCCCCTCGCGTGGTGCGGTCGGTCCAGTAGTAGCCAACGAGGTCCTTCACGGGCTCGCCCTGGACGTCGAGCACGATCGCTCCGTAGTGGATGGGGCTGCGGTCGCGGACGGACAGCTTGGGCTCGTTTCTGTAGACGGCTGCCAGTCGGTACGTCCCGTCGGCGGCCTTGCTGATCTCGGCGGCGACGAGTTCCGAAGACGACTCGGAGGTCAGCATCCTGAGGCTGAGGGTCGAGAACGTCTGGCGGACAACGAGGTAGGCAGGGATCGGGGCGACGACTTCGTTGGTGGCAGGATCCTTCCAGTCGGTGCGCAGCTCGACGCGCCACGTCCCTCGAATATCGGGGCGAGGCACGAACCAGCCTTGAAGGAAGCGGAGCCTCCACGCCCAGAGGTCGAAGGCCACGAGCAGAAGCAACAGGACACCGACAACGGTCGAGAACGGACGGAACCACGTCCCGCTCACCGCGACGCCTTCGATGACGAGCATCGTGCCCCAGATGCCTGCGGCAAGAAGGAGGATAACCGACAGATGGAGGCGGCTCAGCATTGCGGTTCTCCCGTCACTTGAAGCCCGCCCGCGTCCAGGCAGCGAGAACAAAGTCGTTCACAGCCGTCCTCGTCCACGGCTGGCTCGGCCGGAACAGGTACTTCAGCTCGTTGACCTCGCCCCATTCGGAGCACGTGTCATCGCGCTGGGTGCTGCTGTAGAGGTGAACGAGAATCGCCCTCAGGTTGTCCGCATAGTCGTCCGCGGCGAACGCCGTGTTCGGCACGTTCCAGACAAGGCACTCGATCAGGTACGACGGGATCGGTTCCGCTGCCGCGATCTTGGCGCCGAGCATGTCGTAACGCAGGCGCTTGAGAACGCGGACCAGCTTCTTGAACCGGGTGTTCGTGGCTCCGTTCTTGGCCGTTCCGTTCTCATAGTTCTGGTGGGGCCAGTTCACGATCCTGGCGCCGCCGTCGGGATGAAGTTCCGTTCCCGAGACGTAGCGGTAGACGTTGTTCTCCACCGTGTACCGGCGGTGCTCGAACGTCGGAACAACATCAGCATCGACACGATACGTGTTGGCGTGAAGGTCGAAGGCCTTCTTCCCTCGCGAGACCGCATCGGCACCGAGGTACGCCTTGAGCGCGTCCTCGACGTCGTTCTTGAACTCCGAATAGGTGTACGTGGCATCGACAAGGCCAAAGCTGGACTTGGTATAGCCGCTGGGCATCTCGAGGAAGCAGACGTCTGTACACCGAACACAAACGTCGACGTCGCTGTCCATCCTGACGTTCGTGCCGTTTCTGTATGAACCTTGTGCGAAGATCTCGATGTTCCGCGTCGCGAATGCTGGGTAGGAGCGGATCGCATTCCGAACGACGCTCTCAGCGTTCGCACACTTCTGATCCTCCGTCGCAGTCGGTGGCTTGGACCACTCACGGAAGTCAGCCTCGAGCGGATGCTTGCTCATTCACCAACCGCCGTCTTCGTGGCCCCGCCGTGGTGAGTCACGCGCGGCCGACAGCGAATCTTCACGGCGTTCTTCGTGAAGGCCTCGTCGCTCCCCTTGCTCGACCAAACGAACGCTTCGCCTGGTCGCAGGTTCGCCATCTTCTCGGGCGTGAGCGATCCAAGCGCCGCGTTCGCCTTCTGGATGTGCTTCAGCCAGGCCGGCGAGTTGAACTTGTGCAGGATGACCTGACTCGAGAGCTCGATGAGGGAGATCGGAACTGAGGGCGGGTCCTGGCTCGCGACCATGATGCTCGTGCCCTTGTGGCGCATCTCGCGCACAACCTCGATGAGGCCAGCCACAAGGTCCGGGCTCTCGATGTACTTGTGCGCCTCGTCGAAGACGACGAGCTTGTTGAATGAGCGCTCTGCCCCCTGTGAGTCGCGATACTTCGCGTCCGCGAAGAGCTGAAGAAGGACGACGAAGAGCCCGAGCGCCTCGTCCTTCTCGATGAACTCATCGCGGAGGTCGACGATGATGAGTCGGCCGGGCCGGATCGCATCCTTCAGGCGGACTGAGTCGTCGATGTACTCGCTGGCAAGCTCGAGGCGCATCTTCGCCATTCCCTTGAGGTGGTCAGGGAGTGACGACGCTTCGATGCCCTGGTTCAACCCATCAAGCGTGAGATCGTCTCGCAGCGACTTCATCACGCGGTTGAGTTGCCGGATGTAGGTGGCTTGGTTGCCGACTGCTCCCATCAGGAAGCGCCAGTGGCTGGTCTGGAGTTCAGCGGCCCCAAACTTCAGGGGTCGCACCTCGATGTCCGGGTACTCCCTCTTGCGCTCGTCGAGCTTGTCGGCGGGCGCCAGCAGCAACACGTCGGAGAGCGCGCGAGGCTCGGCGCCGAAGGTATCCTTCAGCGCCTTCACCTGGGCGGCCTCGCTATTCGGCGCGACCATCGACGTGAACTCCGGCCGATAGTCCATCGTCGGGCTGTAGTGGAAGATGACCGTCGCGAGGGGGTTGGGGAGGACGTTGATGTTCGGGATGGGGAGCGATGCCATCTCCGCGATCGTTCCGAGCGTGTAGCTCTTGCCGCCTCCCTGCACGCCGAAGAGGCTGATGGTGTGCGTCTGGTTCAGATCGATCGCGATACGTCGCCCTGAGACGTCCCCGAGAAGGCCGTACTGCGGCGAGTCACCGGCCACGCCCAGCATGATGTCGTAGGGAACCGCGTGCGCAGGCTTCGCCTCCGTGCTCTGCGCTGGCCGTGGCGCCACCGCAGCCTCAGGCTCGGAACGAGACGCCACGGGCTCGACTTTCGCCACCGTCACCGCCTCTCTCACCTGAGGAACTGACGGAGGCCGCGGCGCACTGGAGCGCAAGGAGTCCACAGGCAGCGCGGGAACGGCGACCTCTCGGGAAACCGGGCCCACATCGGAGGGCGTGACGCCTGACTGACGCACGCGAAGCTCATCCCATGAGACCGAACGGTCTCGGGGCGAGCCAAGGAAGGCAGCCGAATCCAGAGTAGGCACCGAGGGCGCGCGCTCGCGACGACGCCGGACCTCGGAGACACCGCGCGGACGCTGCCCGCCACCGCTCCCCGACGAGCTGGCGCTTAGGCTCGCCGACGAATCGCTACTTGGTGCGGCGGCATCAACGAGCTGCCGAATCAGGTCAACGCCGATGCGATGGTACTCGATGCCGCTCTCGCTCTCCGGCGGCTCAGTGCCGGGCTTGGCGAAGTCGAAGATGAGCGCACTGCGCGTGAACGCGAGCCGATAGCCGTCATCCAGAGTATGAACGAAGAAACGTGCCTCGTCGGCGGCCTCGCGACTGATGGCGCCGTACCGCTCGGCGCGCTCCAGGTAGAACTCGAGGAGCAACGCGAGTTCGCGCGTCTTGAACGCACGGTCCGGGCGGTCTTGGGGCGTACGCTGAGGGTCGAAATGATGTGCGAGCACCTGCTCGCTCTGGGCGATCTGCTCAGCGATGCTCGACTTGAGGGCGTTGTACTGGGAGAGATCGCCTACGCCCGAGTAGCACTTCACCTCGACAAGGCGGCACGTGATGATTCGGCGGGCGATGTCGAGATCGAAGAGCCCGAGGTCCGTGCGCTTGAAGCTAACCTCGTCGCCTAGCTCGTCGGCCTGCTGCTTCAACACACGGTACAGGTCGAGATGCGCGTCCAACGGTACGACAAGTTGGTTCTCGAAAACGCCCTGGTGCTCCAGGTAGAGGCGCGAGAGTGCCAGACCGAGCGCTTCCGCCCGCTGCGTCGGCGACGAGATGAGCTTCAACGCCAGCCGGCCGGACAGCGAACGAAGCTGGTCGAGCAGAACCACCGCGTGGCGCCCTTCGGCCTGGAGCCCGTACTGCTCGAGGACGGGACGGAGCAGCGCCTCGAGCTCTGCGACTGAGCGCGAGGTGATAACGAGCCGGTGGCCCAGCGTGCTCGCCATGTCGGGCGAGTGGTCGATCAGGTAGTCGGGGCGCGTCGCGTGCCCACCGTGGTCGAAGAACTCGATTCCGAGGTTGCGGTCGAGAGTGAACACCCAGTCGCTCACCTCATGGACCTGATGCAAGAGCGCGCGGTCGTCCGGCCCGAGCGCGAGGCTCACGACCGGGCGCAAGTCCACGCCGCTCTGGCCGGTGGCGATCGTAGCCGTCGCGCTCGACATCGCCGCTGCGAGACTGCCGAGCAAATCGGACAGCTCCTCCGCGTCCTCGATGGGCTTCGCGACGCCATGGCGAGGCAGGCGCCGCCACGCAACGGTGAGCTCGTCCTCGTGGTACTCGGTCGAAAACTCCTGGACGAGCCCGTGCACGAAAGCCGTCGCGTGACGCGGGTCGGCCTTGCGCGCGGCCACTTCCTCGGCCGGGAACACGTCGAAGAGCAGCGACAGGTGCGCCGCGTGCGTCTCGGGGCTGGTGCGGAAGTCCTTGGTCGCGCGCACCGCGAAGCGCAGCTTGGGATGGAGGTGCGTTTCGGCGGGGATGGAGAATGCGTCCGCTTCGCGTGCGGCGGTGCCGCCGTCGGTGGTGAGCAGCGCGGCGATCTCCTCGCCGACGCCCGGTGCGTCTGGGTCGGGCACGAAGAGCCGGATGTCGTAGCGGAGATCCGCGAACGCGGACTCCTTCTGCAGCTCGAGGAGCATGTCGCCGAGGACACCAGCGCGGCCCGGGTTGAACGCGTTGATGGTCAGCGTGCGGACGTAGGGATGCTGCACCAGATAACGCCGCACGCGCGAGGCGAGGTACGCGCCGTCGATGAGCGCGCCGCCGATGGCGGGCTCAGTAAGGCCGAGGGCGGTGCACACCTCTCCGACGAGCCCGCGAGGATCTTCCTCGTTCGAAGGCGCGAAGAGCGTCCAGAACGGGTTGATGCTGTCGACAGCGGTGAGGACATGTCCGGCTTCGGTCGGCAGGACTGGAGGGAAGCTGGTGGGCGACAGAAGCCGCAGCAGCGCCTCGCGCGTCGGGACCACGTACTCGTGGGGCGCGGACTTGGCGGCAGCCACCCAACGCGCGCCCAACTTCGCCCACGTCGCGAACCAGAGCGCGCGGAGCGGGTGCGTGGGAGCGACAAGGACGGCGTCGCGGCGGCGTCCACGGTGGTCGACGATCGCGAGCAGAACGGAGTCGAGGGCGAGAACCTTGCGCAGGTCGGCGAAGGCCCGCTGGGAGTCGCTCTTCGCGGTCGCCTCAGCGCGTCGCGTGAGGTCGGCGAGCAGCTCGAGGTAGGCCTCGGCGTAGTCGCTCGCGAGCTCGGCATGGGCACCGGCGTCGATGCCCTGCGTGACCAGCTCCGCGGTGCCGCCGCGCGCCGCTTCGAAGTAGCGCGTTCGCGCTTCGAGGAAGCGGTCGCCGGACGGCCCATGGGGCCAGCCGTTCACCTCGCCCGTGCTCGTGCCGGGGACGCCCAGGTTCAGCGGGATCCGCCAACTGATCGGGCCATCGGGCGCTGCGAGGATCTTCTGCTCGATGCCCTTGAGCGCCCGCGAGACCGGGACGTGCACGGAGCCTTCACGCCCGAGCTTCACCTCGAGCATGTCCGCGCCCGAGACATGTCCCTTGGTCTTCTCTGCCCATGCAGCGTGCCCGAAGACGACGCCTTCAGGATCGCGGTCATCGAGGATGGCCGTGAACTGCGCACGAAAGAGCGCGTGCAGAGCGCTCGGCTCTCGCGGCACTGCGCGCTGCGCGGGCTCGATCTCCACTTCGGTGTCAGGAAGTACGTAGAACAGGTCGCTCTCGTTCGGGCGTGGCAGCGCAGCTTCGGTGTCCGCGCTCCACGCAACGGCGTTGCCGTTCGAGTCCACGAGCGGGATCAGGTCGCCGCCTTCCGTCTGCGCGAGGACCCGGACGAAGTGCCAGCCTTCCTCCCAATCGATCTTGCCGAGCGCCGAGAAGGAGATGGTCGCCTTGTCGGTCGCGGTCTTCCACACGGCCTTGCTACGCGCGAGGCCGATGGGCCCGTGTTCCTTCGAGATGACCTGGGCCACGAACTTGGCCAGGCCCTGCACCTTGCTCGGGTGCGGCTCGACGCGGAACGTGATGTTGAACTTCTTGAGGCTGGCGACCGGCAGGATGCGCTGCCCGATGAGCTGCGCGAGGGGCGCCTTGGTCTCGTCGTCATCGACGGCCGGAAGGTCCGTCTGCACCTCACCGATGAAAACGGAGTCCGGCTGCATGCCGCCGTCCTCGAATTCCCACTTGTTGAAAGCGAGCGGCCATAGCGACCGGTCGACAACAATCCTGCGCGCCCACTGGCGCGGGTCGTCGGTGCCTGCTTCGGCGAGGAAGTTGCCGAGCTCGCTGCGGAAGGCTCGGTTGGCGAGCCCAAGGTCGCCGACACGACCGCGCTCCGAGCGAGCCGACCATGTGAGCTTCTCGACGCACTCGCGGTTGCGCACCAGCCGTGGCGGCGCCTTCTCGGGTGGGGTGAGCCACTCGAAGTCGGGCACGAGCCCCACCTCGTAAAGCGAAGCGCCGATTGCCTCAACGTCGTTGCCGTTCACCTTGGCCGCGAGGAGGAAGCGCACCGTCGAAAGCGCATCGGCGAACGCCCACGGGTTTTCTGGGTCACGAAGCCGTCGCAGGGACTCCTGGACAGAGCCGCGCAGCGTTGGAGGGATCTCGCTGAGGAGCCGCCGGATGAGCGCCTCGTACAGTCCCGTGATCGAGACCTCCTCGAAGGTGGCGACACCGAAGGAGTCCTCGGCCGAGGCGCGCACCTCGCTCGGCACGAACACGAGAAGCGGTTGGCGCTGCGTGCCGTCGGCCTGAGGATTGCGCAACTCGACAAGCTTGGTGCTCGACACCCCGAGGTCGGCCGGGACGGACAGCTTGCCGTCGGTGAGCACGACCACCGTCGTGTTCGGCAGCTCTGCGCGCAGGCGTGCACAGAGCCGAGTCATCAGCTCTGCGTCGATGTCGCTCACGCGCATGCAGTGGCCGGCCACGCGGGTTCGGAGCTGCTCGACGAGCAGCGGCACCGCTACGTTCTCCAGCTCGTTCGCGAGCTGCGTCGAAGTCAGCTCCTGGAATCCGACGCTCACGGCTGACCTCCTGCGGCCGTGTCGTCGGCAGCGATGCGATACCTCGGGGTGATGGTTTGCGTGACGTAGGCGTCCGAGAGGTCGCGGTAGAAGCCCACCTCGCGAAGGCGGCCGGTGAACGAGCGCACGTTTTCTCGGAGGGCTCGACGGTCCTCGATGCTCGTCGTCGCGAAGCCATCGCCGCGCGGCAACTGGTCGATGAAGATGCCGTAGCGCTCGCGCAGGAAGACGAGCAGCTCGTCGACACGCAGCTCTCCGGTGTGGAACCCGGCGGAGCCGCCCGGCTTCAGCACGGCAAGTTGCAGGAGCACCTCGAGAAGTCGACTGTCGAAAACGAAACGGCGCGGCGCATCCTTCGTCCGCCCTTGCGCGATGAACGCGCCCGGGCGGTTCTTCAAGAGCAACGAGTCGATGCACTGCGTGAGGTACTTGCGGTGGAACGGCCCGCGAAGCGCGACGATCATCTCGATGTAGGCATCGAACTCGGAGAGGCCCATCTCCGTGACCGCCTTCACCTCAGGATCGAGCTCCGCGTCCCTCGCGCCCGACGTCTCCTCGACGAGGCTCGATACTCGCTGGCCGAAGAACTTCTCGCGCTCGGCTTTCAGGGGAGCGTCGAGGAGCTGCAGCACCTCGCCGACGGAGAAGTCGCCGCTCGGCGGCTTCGTGAGTTTCCCGCGCCGGACGAGGTCGGTCGCGAACTCGTCCAACTTCTTCGTCGCGAAGTATGCGCGCAGGAACGTCGGGATGCGGCGGTAGTGGGTGTCCGCGCTGCGCTCGGCAAGTACCGCCATTGGCGTGCCTGGCTGGCCAGCAACGTCGACGACCATACCCACGCGGTACGGGCAGTCGCCGAACGGGTTGTCCGGGCTCTTCGGGTTCATCGGGCACGCGCCGATCGAGCACGTGGGGTCAGCGCCCTTGCGGCGCACCAGCGCCGGCAGCAGCTTGAGGAGCCGCAGGTGATAGAGCCCGAGGTGGAAGGCGATGAGGACCTTCAGGTAGTCCACCATCACCGAGCGCGGAATGAAGCGCTGGTAGAACAGCAGCCGCTGAATGTCCTCCGCGAGGAGGTCGGCGGCGCCAACGCAGAGCGGCGCGAAGGTCTCGCGGCCCGACTTCGTGTCGGGAGCGTCCTCCACCTGATCCAGCAGCCGCAGCAGCGCCTGCGTCTCGACGTCGAGCACAGACGACGTGTCTGCCTTGCCCGTGACCTTGTCATGGCCCTGGAAGAAGAAGTGGTTGAGGTGCTCGATTGCTTTCTGGCCTGCGCCATTCCGCGCGCCGTACAGGGTCTCGTACAGGTGCTGCGCGGCGCCGTAGTCGCGTGAGTGCTTCGGGTTGCGAAACCGGTAGGTGAAGCCGTGCAGCGGGCGCGGCGCAGCTACCGCTTGGCTCGCCTTTCCTCGGTTCACAACGTCGAGGAGGTGCGTCTCCACCCAACGTGCGAGGACATCGGGGTGCGCCTGGAACCCGGTGAACCACTCCGGGTGCTCCATGAATTCCTCGACGAAGCTCTCGACGGACAGCTCCACCTTCCGCCGCAGGCGGCTCGGGTAGCCGTTGTGCGCCAGGCGAGCGAAGAACGCTGTGAGCACGCGGTCCATCTCGAGGTGCTTGAAGTCGAGGTAGCTGATCTTCGGCAGCCGAAACTCTCGATCGCGCTTGGACAAGGACATCAGACGGCCCCCTGAGCGCGCGTCATCTCGAGCCGCCCATCGGCGTGCCGTGCGACGCGGTAGAAGTCATGGCCTGACGTACTGAGCAGCACCTCCTGGTAGGGCGCGGAGCCGAGCAGGTTCTTGAAGACGGCCAGGCTCAGGTAGTACCCCTGCTCCTCCTCCACGCTCGGTCGGTAGCCCTCGTTCAGACGCCGCAGCATCTCGTAGACGTCGAGCGAGACGAGCAACTCGGCGACGAGCCCGGCCTGGTCTTGGTAGCGCAGCACGAGCCCGGTGGGCATGTGCTCGACGAAGCGTGAGCGCGTAGCTTGGTCGGCCAGCTCCAGCGAGAAGCGTTCACGCGCGTAGAGCCGGTACGAACGAACGCTGCCGCCGTCGACGCGCCGCACTTCGAGGGCAAGGTTGTTGCCGAGCCGCTCGGGGCGCGTGAGGCCCTCTCCGCGATTGATGGCGCCGAGGAGCGAATCGAGCAGGCCCTCCGGCTTGGTCTCGCCACGCACGACCGACAACAACTCGTCGGCTGTCTTGTAGGGCAGCATGGAACGCCACCCCGTGTCGCGCCGCTCAAAGAACGCGCGCCGCCGAGCCATCGCGATGAAACGCCGGTGGGCCCCAGCGCGATGCTCGCTCACGCGTCCGGAGACGTCGCGGGGAAGTTCGTCGTAGAGGCTGCGTAGGATCTCGCGGTCGTAGTTCCCTCGTCGCTCGAAGCGGAACAGGGTGCGATCTTCTGTAGGCGACACGAAGTCGAGCGCGCGGTCCAAACGCGGGTCGTCAGCTTCCGCGACGTCGACCTCTGAGAGCAGCGTCAGAAGGCGGTCCGCGTTCGGTGTGTCGCCGCCCTTCCAACTGTTGAAGTAAAAGCCCTGGACGATCTCGTCGCGCTGGCCCTTCTTGTAGAGATCGTGAATCTCGTCACAGTCGCGTGTCCCCACGAGCATGAACGCAAGCGCCGAACGAAGATCGCGCAGTGTGATGTGGAGACGCCCACGCAAATGCGTGACGGCGAAGAGACTCTTGAGCCTCTCGACAACGTGCTTGCCCGCCGTCTCGTCATGGATGGTCTGGGCGTTGTGGAACGCGTAGCAGCGGTCCCGCAGGTCGCAGCTGTGACAGGGTTCCCAGAACTTCTCGTGGGTCATCCGGCCCAAGAGGCGCTCGAGGATCGAGTTATCGAAGCCCTGCGGATCGACGACGACGCTGCGCAGGTTGAGGTTCACGACGGCGACGCCTTCAGATGGCTCGCCCGTGCGGAGCCCCTCCTTCACCAACGAGCCGAGCGCGGGAAAGTCGGCGCGGTTCGCCTCGAGGAAGTCGACCAGGCGGCCCTCGTTGATGGCGATGAGGCGCGTCTCCTTCGATGTTGCCCAGCCGGACGAGTCGGTGCCCTTGAACGGAGCGAGGAAGGCGCGAAGGACATCGTCGTTCTTCTGCTCCCCTTCGTCTTGGCTGCCGTCGTAGTTCGACAGGAACGTCCGCCCGCGGAGTTCGAAGCGGGCGCCGTTGTGCAGCGAGTGATCGATGACGGCCTGCTCGTCCTGGGCAGCGCGCTCGAGCTTCTGGAGGAATGCCGTCTTCCCGTCACCCGCATTGCCCGAGATGAGGACGAGCGAGAACTCGCCCTTCAGCACCGACGGCAAGAGGTCGCGGTCGAGCGCCGTTTCGACGTAGGTCTGCTCGCTGATGACGTCGAGTCCGCGCGTGCCCGCGTTGCTCCGCTTGCTCTGGCTGTAGACCGTGAGCAGGTGCCGAACGTAGGGGTTGGTGTTCGGCGGGATGGGTCCGCCTGAGGAAATTCCATTACTTCCGTTCCCCGGCGGTCCCCAGGAGGCTGGCACCGGCGCTACCGGCTGCGGAGCGCGACGCGCGGCCGGGACGTTGGCGAGGGCTCCCTGTAGTTCGACTGCGGACGCGAATCGATCACCGCGCTTGGGCGCAATAGCCTTGAGCATCACATCGACCAGTTCGGGCGCAATGTCGCCAAGGTTCGACTGCTCACGCGGATCGCCCGCCGGCTTCCCCGGCGGCGGGATCTGCGCGTCGCCCCACGGATACCGGCCCGTCACGGCCTCATAGAGCGTAATGCCGAGCGCGTAGAGATCGCGGTCCGCGAGGTCGCTGGGCGAAGGGACCGCCTCGAGGTCCAAGTCGGGCGGGAGGTAGCGACGCGAACCTCCTCCGCGATCTCCACTCGCCCCGAAGACGGCGACGTTGAAGTCGATGATCTTGGCCCCGCGCTCGGTCCACAGCAGATTGCGAGGCTTGATGTCACAGTGAAAGACGCCGGCACCATGGAGATGCACGAGGCCGGACACGACCTGACGCGCGAGCTCGAGCGCGTCCTCGGCCCCGAAAAGGCTGCCGTCGATCATCTCGCCGACGTCAATGCCGTCGATGTACTCGAAGACGATGAAGGGCGGGCCGTTGCCGGGGACGAAGTCGGCGTCGATCACCTTCACGACGTTCGGGTGATCGGGGATGCGAAGGAGCGTCTTGTACTCCTTCTTGAGCCGGTCGACGATCGACACGCGGTCGCGCAGCACGAGCTTCATCGCGCGCGAGACGTCGCCCAGCGTGTCGATGACCTTGTACGCGACGCCGAATGAGCCCGGCCTCCCAAGCCGCTTCTCGATGACGTATTTGGGCGTGATCTGTGTCTGCGCCAGCAGGTTCGAGTAGTCGAGCTGGGGCGCGGCGGGCTCCGGCGCGGGCGTGGGCTCTGCAGTGCCGCCCTCGGACCCCGACGCGGCGCTCGGGGCAAGGAGAACCTTCAGCTCGGTCAGCGCCCACGCCGGCGTCGGCCGCTGGTCGGGCTCGAACGTGCACAGCTTCTGGAGCCAGGAGTCGAAGCCCTTGGGAAGCTCGGGCCGAGCCACGCTGGGCTTCACCGCGAACACGGCCTTCTGCTCGAACAGCTCGGTGGGTGTCTTGAACGGCCGGTCCCCCGCAAACAGCTCATACAAGACGAGGCCGACGCTGAAGAGGTCGGAGGCGGGCGTCGCGGCGCCGGGCTCGCCGTGAATCTCGGGCGCCATGTACTTGGGTTCGAGGTCGTCGATGATCTCCTGCGCGATGGTGCGGCTGTGGTCGGTGCCAGGGCGGGCGAAGTCGAAGCCTGTGAGGCGGGCACGTCCATCGGTGCCGATGAGGATGTTCGACGGCGAGATGTTCCGGTGAACGACCTTGTGCGCCTGCAGGTGCCCGAGCGCGGTCAGGAGGTCGGCAGCGATCGTGCATTTCTGGTCGAGCGTGAGCGCCAGCGTCGGCTTCTCGATGTGGACGCGCAACCCCTGTCCCGGCACGTCCTCGGTGACGATGAAGTACTTATCTTCGGCCTCGCTCGGGAAGAAGTCGCGCACACCCACGATGCCCGGGTGGCCCGGCATCGAGCTCAGCGCGCGGTAGGCGGTCGAGATCAGCAGCCGCTGCTTCTCGCGATCCTCCGACGGCTTGTACGGGTCGGCCTGGTACGCGCGGACGAGCACGGTAGCCTTCTGCCCGACGAAGGCGTTGAAGGCGCGGTACTCGACGTAGCAGTCGGTGCCCCCGAGCTTCTCGGCGACCTGCCAGTTCCCGAAGAGCAGAGGTCCCGAGCGCGGCTTCGCCACGCCCTGCAGGGCCTTCATGATGATGTTGTGGTGCGCGCCGATGTTCTTCGACTTGCCGGCAGGGATGCGGGTGCTGTTCTGGAAGAAGGCAGCCGACTTCTTGAGTGTCGTGACGTTCGGCGCATCGCGTCCGCCTTGGTCGACGAGCGTCGCGTCGGGGGACGTAAGCACGACGGCGGCGTCGACGTAGATGTCTTCGAGGTCGCGCCGGCCGGGCTGGCTGCTGGTGATGACGCCCTTGATCGCCTTTGCGTGGCCCCGCAGCTTCGCTAGCGGCGAGCTGAAAGGCTGGCGCCCCACCGGGTACCACTTGGGGCCGTAGACATCGACGAGCCCGCGCGTGCCTTTAACGTCGACGAGGTAGACGGCGTGCGGCGCGATGATCGCGACGTCGACCTCGAAGGACTCGCCGTCACGCACGATCTCGAAATTGTGCAGGACCAGGTAGCTCGCCGGCAGGTGATCCCGCAGGTACGCGATGGCCTGACGTTCGGCATCATTGACCGGCTCGCCGATCTGGATCACCGAAGCCATCAGACGCTTTCCCCCATTGCGCCTTCGACAAGAGCGCGGGCTTCCTCTTCGCGAGCGCATGCGTCGTCGCGGAAGCAACTTGCCTTAAGAACAAGTTCACCGATCTTGCGTCGGCTTGCTTGGTCTGGCCACGGAACCGAGAGCGATGAAACCCGTCCCGCGTCGAGATGCGGGATGCTGGAACCAGCAGCTTCCCTAGACAGCAGCAGCCTCCCCTCCGCAGTCGAGAGCACAGCGAACAGATAGCCCGCATCCTGGGGGTCGGTTGCGCTCACGCGAACCATATTGTTCGACACGGCGTGCCCATCGAGGTGCTGACCGACAAAGACACACTTACCGATTAGTCCACCGAGCTGACCGGCCTCCTGAATCAGAATGGTGTTTTTCGTGACGACGAGCTCGTACTCCTGTGCGACCTGGCGCATGAGATAGCTCCCACTATCCGTGCGGATCTGAAAAACGTCACCGCCGGTAACGTAGGGGTAGCCGAAACTTGGATCGTCGGCGTATTTCCGTTTGAAGATCCCGGGAATAAAGATCCGCGCGACCTCGCCAAGTCTTGCCTTCGGCGCCCTCGCAGAATCGAACGCGCACCGAGCAAACAGACACTCGCGGCTGAAGTAGAACGCATCCATGCGCGATTGGAGCGCCGCAGCTGTGCACTGACTCCAGCGTTCCGTCCCTTCAGCAGAAGGAGGCTCGAACAGTGCGCGCACCGCGCTTCCCGCTTGGCGAAGGAGCTTCGTCGCTTCGACACGGGCGGTCGCTGCCGACTCGACGAGGTCATGTACCTTGTCCTCGAGTACGGCCCCCAGTCTTGGCACCGGAATGCTTGCGATGTGTTGGCGCTCCAAGTGCTGGACGATGCTTCCGTAGGTTCCTCCGTTCACGAGCTGCGATCCGATCGATGAAGCGAGGAATGCGAAGACGTACCCGGGAGGAACGCGACTTGGATCGGGCTGTACCTTCAGGAGGTCGCCCGCCGACGCCATTCCATCCATGTCTGCGCGCGCATAGGCCATGCGGCCAACGGAGCCAGAGCAGGAAATGAGTGTCATGCCCTGCCTAATCTTGAGTGGCCGGTAGCTCCGCGATTCGGCGTCACGATTCGACAAGAGCGGTAGGTCGCCCAAGTCGATCAGAAGCATCGAGGATGCGCCAAGGAACGGAACACCGTAGTTCCTGTCCGTCACGTAGGTTCGCTTTGGCGAGAACAGGTGCGTGAAGATGCCGCCCCGAAAGCCAGCGGTCAGGTCCTCGAGCCTCGAATGCGGGCGCTTAAGGATGGCTCTTCGGGCGTGAATAGCCCCACCAGTGTAGGGGCGAGGGTCGAGACGGAGCCCCTCTTCAAGAATCCAAGTGCTCGGAATGGTCGCGAGCTTCATGCGCCAGGCTCCGCATTCCTCTTCCTGAACTCGCTGTAGGCCTTCCCAATCTCAGGCAGGTCGTCGTCGACCTTCTTCTTCTTCCGACGCAGCGTGCGAGTTACGAAGTGGCCGTTGGTGCGAACGCGCTCGACCTCCTCGACGTCCTCAAGAATCTCCTCTCCGTCAGGACTGCGCTTGTAGATTGTGTTCCCCCGCCGATCGAAGCCCACCTTCTCCGCCACGGCCATGAACACCGCGTAGTCGGCTTTGCCTCCGAGGTCGGCCGCTTGGACTTCACGCTGCGTCTTCTTCTTTAGGAAGAGCAGACTCGTGAGGATGTTGACGTTTGCCTCGACGATGAAGACCTCGACGGGTAAGTCGATGCTTGCGAGCACCCACGTGTGCCGAAGGATCCACCAGCGGATGTACTCGTCGCCAGGGTTGCCGAGGATGCCGTCTGGGAGGACGATGCCCATGCGGCCGCCGGGCTTGAGCCAGTCGACGCAGCGCTCGATGAACAAGACCTCGGGTGCCACGCTCCCCTGCAGGCGCCCCGTATTCCTGAACCCTCCGTCCTCGGTGCGCTCCCAGATGTGCGCGAGTTCGAAGTGTTTGAGGATGTTCGGGTCTGTGATCGGGATCTCCGCACCAAAAGGAGGGTTCGTCATCACGAGATCCATCGTGCCGAGATCCGCCAGCCTCTTTGCGTCGGCGAGACCCGGCAGATGACCAGCGGGAAACTCGAGCGAGTTAATGTTGAAGAGGCGCGCCTCGGCGTTGCTTGCCATCACCGCGTTCATCTGGGCGGCGCGGACGAGGAATGGATCGAAGTCGGCGCCGAACAGGTTCTTCTTCACGAACTCAGCAAGACGCTCCTGGATCGAGACCATCTCTTGCGTCGACGCCGCGCCAGGGTCGATGCCCTTCTCCTCTTGGAACTTGTGGGCGAGGTGCGCGAGCGTAGCTGTGAGGAACCCGCCGGTTCCGCAGGCTGGATCGATCACACGATCGTTGGGCTTGGGATCGAGCATCGAGACGACGAGCTTGATGGCCCCACGCGGCGTGAAGTACTGGCCGCGATCACCTCGTAGGTTGGTGCCAACGATCTCTTGGTATGCGGCGCCCTTCGCGTCGACGTCGGTGCGCCCGAAGTCGTACTTCGCGAGTTCTGACACCATGAACGCGAGCGCGCGGTCCGAGAGCGTGATCTCCTCGTTACCCCGAAAAACGGTCGAGTACTTCTTCTTCACTTCGTCGAAGAGAGGCTTGATGCGCTCGCGGATCGCCTTCTGCCCCGCCGCGTCGAACTGCTCGTCGATGAGCTGCCCGTTCTTCTCGAAGCGGCCAGCCCAGAAGCGGCGCTTGTCGTTTGGCTGCCGCTCGTCATGCATCTTGGCGAAGATGAGGTAGAGGAACTGCCAGAAGGCCGCGTCCTTCGGCATGCCCTCGTTGCCGTGGATAAAATTGTGACAGCGGCGAAAAGCAGTACGCAGCATCTCCGGGTCTGCGGGACGGAGCTTCGCGTGCGAGGCGACCTCTCGAGTACCGATCGACTCGTCCGCGAGCGGCCAGTCGCCGATCGGAACGAACTTCACGTCGAACTTGGTGCGCTTGACCTGGAAGAAGAAGAACTCGAGGCCGTTGGTCCAGAGGCCGTACTTGCAGTTCTCGCACGCGGCCATCGCGTCCTTGAGCAGCTCGAGGTCTTTCGCTGCTTGCTCGTGGTCGCGCATCTTGTACGCGCCCTTGTCGCCAAGCTTCAGTTCCTTCTGGCAGACGACGAGTCGCCGAACATTTTTCGGATCGGTGTGCGGCGTGCCTGGCTCGAAAATCGCGATGTCGATCTTCTTGTTCGATGCCTTGCCGGAGTCCCCGACCTTCACCTTGAAGTCGGGTTCCATGTCGTCAACCGACAGCCCGTACTCATGGAAGAGCGCTCGCGCGATGCGCTGGCGAACCGCTTCCTTGTCATTCTCGGCGACCGGCTTGCCGGTGATGTAGTCGAGGATCTTGCCATCATCGATCGCGGCTGCCTCGTCACCAGACGAGGCGTCCTCGGAGGTCGTCGTCTGAGCTGCTGCCTTCTTCGCCCTAGCCATCCTTGCGCTCCTTCACACCGATTTCGTCGGAGGACGACGCTGCGCCACCGGCGCGCACCCACCCGTCGACGTCTTCACGTTTGAACTTCCAAAATCGACCGACCTTGTGGCCCGGCATGCCCTTCGAGGTGACCCACGTGTAGACCGTGTCCTTGCTCACCCCGAGGTACTCGGCGATCTCGTCGACTGAGAGCCATCTGTCGTCCATGCGCGTTCGCCTCGCTCGACTTGCCTTCTCAGACCGTATCAGACTGAAAGCATCGGCTTCAATGTGTTTAGCTTGGGTTTCATTGGGTCTAGGCCGTCTAAGTGGGAATAAGGCGGGCACCCCTGAATTGGATTCCGACTGAATATCCGTCGGATTCCAGTGGTCCTTCTCCTCGCTTCTGCCGTCGATCAGATCGAACCCTTTAATTTTGCTCGTATATGGCCGAGGCACGCCCGCTGCTCTGCCGCCCTCGTCCACTTGCGAAAGGAAACTCCAGTGCAGGCGATTACCGACTCGAACCAGGTTGTGCGCGCTCTCGCGGAGCACAGCACCATCACCATGTACGGGCCGCAAGGCCTTGTCCTCGCTCGACGCGCGATCGAGCAGATCATGACCCAAGCCGGGTACGGCATCACGTTCGACCCGACGAGTGAGCCGGACCTCATCGACTACCTCACGGTCACCACCGTGTCGGGTCTCGAAGGGGCGATCGCCGGTGGCGGCCTCGGTGCGCTGATCGGCCTTCTGGTCCGCCAGCCTGCGGCCGGAGCGGCGATCGGGGCCGTACTCGGCGGTTTCGCGGGAGCCGAACGAGGCCTCCAGCGCATCGAGAGCGGCTGGCGCGTCAGAGCGGTGCGTGAACTCAACGGGGCGCCGGTTGTGACGATCGACGCGCTCAGAACGGCGTGAAGATGATGCTGCGGATCGATGAGCGTTTGCCGACCTCGCCGCTCGAGAGCGAGGTCGTCCTGCATGTGCGGCTCCACGCGCGTCGTGCGGTTCGGCGTAAGACCTCGGAGGCGGCGGCGGCACTCGCGCTCCTCTTCGGTTTCGGCGAGGAGGACGAGGCGTGGGCTGCGGCCGTGAACTCCGCCGACCCCATGCACGCCGGCGCTGCCCTCGCCCAGAGGCTGCGTGGTTCGTCCGAGGCGGTCGTCTCGCTTGGGCACGACGCGTCCCATCTCGAGCACTGCAGGCGATGGCTCGCCACCCGGAAGGCACAGGACAAGGTCTTCGCCGAGATCGAAGCATCCGACCTCGCGACGCTGCTGGAACTCTCCAAGGCTCGCGACCTCGCGGTGGCGAAGGGTCTCGATGCGCGCGGCACCGAGCGCTACCTGCCGATCTTGATCCAGGGACCAACCGGCACCGGCAAGGAGTTGCTTGCCGACGCAATTCACCGGCTTTGGCAGGTCTCGGCCAAGAAGACGAAGGCACCCTTCGAGGTCGTTCATGTCGGGGGGATGTCGGCCGACATGATCAACGACGAGCTCTTTGGGCACGTGAAGGGCGGATTCACGGGCGCGACGTCAGACCGCGTCGGTCGGCTCGAGGCTGCGGACGGCGGGACGCTGCTCATCGATGAGGTCGGTGACCTTCCCGCCGAGGCGCAGGTGCGCCTACTCCGTTTCCTGCAGACGCAAGAAGTCTCCCGCATCGGCGAGAACAAGGTGCGAGCCCTCAGGGTTCGCGTCATCGCAGCGACATGGCACGACCTCGACAAGGCCGTCTCAGAAGGGCGGTTCCGCGAAGACCTGCTCCATCGACTCCGCGTGGGCGCTGGAATTCGCCTCCCACCGCTCGCAGTGAGGGACGGCTTCTTCGACGATCTGCTCCCGGCGATGCTCAAGAAGCGAGGGCATACCGCGACGCCGCTCAATACCCGTAGCGTGCGAGACGCTCTCGCTCGTTACGAATGGCCTGGCAACCTGCGGGAGCTCGCCGGAGTCCTCGACGAGGTCGTCGCGCTCGCCGACGGCGAGACAATCAGGCTCGAGCACCTTCCGGCGCATCTCCAACGCCGCTACCTGGAGCTGCCGCTGCATGAGCGAGCCATCGGGTTCTTGCTCGACGAAGTCGACGGCCGTGGGCTTCCCGATGAACACGTTTCGTGGCGCATCGAGCAAATCTCCGCCTCGCTCGAACGTGACGCTCTGCCGGCTGCGAACGAACAACTCGCGACAATCGATCAGTTCCTGGCGCTGCTCGACGACAACACCGAGGGCCACCGCCGCAACGTCGAGGACGTGAAGGAACTGATTCGGCTCGACCAGCAACACCGACTCGCCGTCGAGGCTCACCGTTTCTGGCAGTCGGTGCTCGCCCTCGAGGCGCCCGCGAGCGTGAAGAAGCTGGTGCTCGCGGCAAGCGACCGAGCGAAGGAGGAGCAAGCAGCACTGCACAGGAAGATCTCAGCAGGGGATCGCCAGGCCAGCATCGATGCAAACCCCTGGTTGCGCCTTTTCAAGGAAGTGCACGAGCTCCCACTCCTGCGCGGGGCGAATACCGGCGAGCTGGCCAAGGCGTTCCTGGCGATCTTCAACATCGTGAAGCTCTTCGCTCCGGCCGCGATTGAAGAGATTCGATCTGACGCAACCGCGGGTGGTTTCGACAAGATCCGCGAGAAGGTCGTCGGGTTCTTTCGCGATGATGACGGCACCGTCGTTGATGCGCCGACCCGCCCACGCGCCGCGAAGATGACCCCCGACGAGTGGAGAGAGCTCGCGGCGAAGCATCGGACGCAGCGAGCCGCAGTCGACGCGACCGGCTTCGATCCGACGACGATCGCGAAGTACTTCAAGCAGCACGGGATCAAGAACCCCTGGGCCGCGGACCCCGAGCCAGCTGAGGCAGCCCCAGAGTGAATGTCAGCCTCGCGCAGTAGAACCGTCGAAGTTCAGGAGCGTGCAATGCAAGAGAACGCAGTCAGGCTGATCGACGACCGGTATGCGCCGGTCACCGAGCTCGGGAGCGGCGGTTTCGGAACCGTGTACCTCGTCATGGACACGCGAACGCAGGAACGAGCCGCGCTCAAGTTCCTGTCCGGCGGTCAGGACGACGCTTTCGAGCGCTTTCAACGGGAGGCCCGGATCCTCTCGGCGCAGCGCGACAACCCGAACGTGGTTCGCCTGCGGGCACACAACCTCAATCATGCGCCGCCGTACATCGTGATGGAGTTCTGCGAGGGCGGGTCATTGAGGCCTTGGGTGCGCGCTCGCAAGCCCTGGCGCGAGGTGGCTGCCGCGCTCATGCACGCCCTCCTCGGCCTGAACTCTGTTCACGAGGCCGGAGGCTTTCACCGGGACCTCAAGCCCGAGAATTTGCTCATGGCCGCGCATCCGACGCTGGCCGGGCGGTTGATCATCAAGGTCGCAGACTGGGGTCTTGCGCGCGCGCCGGGCAGCCAGTCGCCCATGACGAGGAATCTCGCGGGAACTCGCGGATACATCGCTCCGGAAGTCATTGGAGGCGCCGACTACGACGCCAGGGCCGACATCTTCTCGCTCGGGGTTGTGGCAGCGGAACTCCTGACAGGGGACCCGAGCGGCGAAAGCCTGGGCGCGGCGAGCATCCCGGAGAAGCTCCGAGCCGTTGTTCGACAGATGCTCTCCCCGCAGCCGGCGGCACGGCCAACTGCGCGTACGATCGCTCGGGCGTTCCAGGAGATGCTGAACGCCGAGAACGTTCCAGCCGTCCCCGAGAGCAACGGAGTCGGCAGTTTCATCTTGGGAGGCCTGCTGTTCGGCGGCGCGCTCATGGCGCTCGCCGCCTTGGCAGAAGGCAACGGTCCAGCGCCGGGACCGGCCCGACCCAAAGTGTAGTTCTACGGACACACCGAGGAGGCCTGCGATGAACAACCTGCAGCTCGAAGCACATGAGCTTTACGACCCCGTCGACCCCGCGTCGGACCGATGGGCTCCTGCCAACGATGCCGCCTGCCTGCTCGTTGCCGCGCTCGAGGCCTGCAAGGACGTCGTCACGCTCTGCGCAGCAATGGCGGCGCCAATCGGCGGGGACAAGCGCAGCCTGGGGCTGCTGGTGACGCCTGTGCTCAGCCTCGCAGAGAACACACAGCGACTTCGACGGCTTCTTGGCCGGGCGGATACCTCTCGCTGGCCGGAGCCAGATCGGGAGTTCCTTCGGAGTGAGGGCCGCGAACTCGACCGTTTGATCGCGGGGCCCTTGCGCCTCTACCGAAACCGTCGCGCGGCTCACCATGACGCGAAGTTCGTCGTCGATGCCACGGGTACTCCAACACCTACGATCGAGCTCGTAGGGCGACCGCTCGGCAAGTCGCTCGGCGTTCTCGCTCTACTCGTGAATCACGAGCGGTCATTCTCCTGGAGTCGCATTCCTCCAGACACGAGCGAGAACTTGGTTGAGATCACGACCGAGGCGCCAATCTCCGTTCGGCTGGCGGTGCGGAAAGATGGTGCTCCAGAGCTGGTGAGCGTGGCGCTCACCTCCGACCCGCGTCACAAAGTGTTCGCGGCGATCACGGCATGCGCCCAGCAATACAATCGCTTGGTGCAGGGCAGTGACGTTCCGCCGCTTCGTTTCAACGAGCGGATTCAGTCACGCCGATAGCGGCGGTTGCAGCCTCCGCCTCGAACCGCGCCCGTTGCTCATCCCAGGTCCCGGCGTGTGCGACCGACCGAAGTCGTTTCTCGGCGATGGGCTCGATGCCATCGACAGCCTCAAGGTCGAGCACAGCCACTTGAAGGTCGGGCGCGAGGAGGAGCAGGTCGAGCAGCTGAGTCACCCTCGCCCGTGTTTGGCCGAGATGCCTTGCGACCGCGGCCCGATCGGCAACGAGCCCGTGGTCGATCGCTCGCTGCAGGTGGTGCGCGAGGGCGAGCATGCGCGCGACCTTCGCAGGGCGACGCACAGGTGTTCGAGGTTGGGGTGCCACGGGTGGGGTGTCGCTGAGTTCGACCCGCCGCCCCTGTCGCCGAAACAACGCGCCCTTTAGCACGAGGCGATCCGGCAGCGGCTTCTCGGCTGATTCGCTCGCGGTGGTCATGCAGCCTCCGAGGCCTCGTTGTCTGCGGCGAAGTTCACCAACTCGACCTCGACCTGGTTGCTCGCCTCATCGACTCGAATCGCGACGACCAGCGACCTCGCCAGGCGACCGCGGTTCTCCGGCGTCATCAGCGACCACACACGGCCGAAGTCGCGAAGCGCTCGGACGATCCACTCTCGCTCCGCGTCAGCCACTTCGACGTCGATGCGATCGTTCTCAGCCTGAGCGAGCCGCTGCTCGGCGGCCGTCATCCGATCCGTCTCGGTCCGGAGCTTCGCCTCGACCAACTCCCTCGAGCGCCCCTGAAGGCGACCGAGTTCCTCGACGTACCTCGTGGCCGCCGACGACGCGTTCGCGATCTCATCGGGCAGGCGCTTCCGCAGTTCCTCGTTCGCCTTCCTGCGGGCGTCGGTGCGCTCTCGCATCTGCCGCTCGACCTCTGCCACCAGGGAGCCATCGGCAGTCGCCAGCGCGATCCGCTCGACCACGAACTCCTCCAGCGCGCCGGCCGGCAGTTGCCGCGCCCCGCACACCTGCCTCCCCTCTTTGTCGCGGGTGCAGCAGCGGTAGTAACGATGGACCGTCTTCCCCTTCTTCGTCGACGCCGGCGACATCGCAGCACCGCACCGGCCGCAGCGCACGAGCCCTCGCAGGACGTAGTCGTGGTTCACGCCCGTGTAGCGGAGCTCACGGCGCTTGCCGGCAAGGCTCAACATCACCTGGTGGTGCGTCGCTTCGTCGATGAGCCGCGGGTGCTGCCCAGGGTGCAGTTCTTTGCCGTACATCATCTGGCCCGCGTACAGCGGGTTCCGCAGAAGTCGACTGATGGAGTCCTTGGTCCAGCGAAGCCCCTGCTTCGCAGGTTTGTTCGTCGCTCCTCTCGGGAGCATCGAGCGATCGTTGAGGAGCCGCGCGACGATGGCCGCCTGTCGATACTTCAAGAACAGTGCGAAGGCCTCGCGGACGATCGGCGCCTCCTTCTCACTGATGCCGAGTTTCTTGGCTTTCACCTCGTAGCCAAAGGGCACCGGGCCACCCGTCCACTGCCCGCGACGGCGCGACGCGGCGATCTTGTCGCGCGTGCGTTCCGAGATCATGCTCCGCTCAAATTCCGCAAAGCTCATCAACATGTTCAACGTCAGCCGGCCCATCGCGTCGGCGGTCGAGAAGTTCTGCGTCACCGAGACGAACGACGCGCCCGACTTGCTGAACCGCTCCATCACCTTCGCGAAGTCGAGCAGCGAGCGAGAGAGCCGGTCGACCTTGTAGACGACCACCACGTCGACCTTCCCGGCCTCGATGTCTGCGAGCAGGCGCTGGAACGCAGGCCGCTCGATGTTCGCGCCAGTGAAGCCGCCATCGTCGTAGTGCGTGTCGACCAGCGTCCATCCCGGCTGGTTGCGGATGTACGCGAGGGCCGCCTCACGCTGGGCGTCCAGTGAGTTGAACTCCAGCTCCAAGCCCATCGTCGTCGACTTGCGCGTGTAGATGGCGCAGCGCTTCGTGAGCCCGGCAGGCGACAGTGGCGTGGGCTGCTTGCTCATCGCGGCGTCTCCGAGGTGGTGGCCTTCGGTTCAGGCTTGCGCTCCAGCACGACCAGCAGCCGCTCGAGGTTCGAGTTCAGCTTCGCCAGTTCGCGAACCAGCGTCGGCATGGTCGCCTCGTAGAAG
>JAACJQ010000173.1 GCA_016879935.1 Archangiaceae bacterium
GATGGTCGCGGGCTCCACGACCTCGACGACCATCTCTCTGCGCGCTGGCACGTGGACCGAGAAGGTTCACTTCACCGGCAACTCGTCGCCGACTGCTGCGCTCGTGGTGCTCCGGAGCGTCCCCGGCGAGCAGGCCATCATCGACGGCACCGGGCTCACCGCGTCAGGCCAGGAAGGGCTCGTCGACATCGCCAACCGCAGCAACGTGCGCATCGAAGGCCTCGAGGTTCGCAACTTCCGCACCTCGAACAGCAACGTGCCGGTCGGCATTCAGCTCACCGGCGGCATGACGAACGTGACGCTCAGCGGAAATCACGTGCATGACATCGTCACCACCATCGAGACCTGCAGCGGCAACAACGGCAACGCGCTGGGCATCGCGGTCTACGGGAACGACTCCGCGACGAGCATCAGCAACCTCACGCTCGTTGGAAACGAGGTCGACAACCTGAAGACCGGCTGCAGCGAATCGCTCACGCTCAACGGCAACGTCGACGGCTTCCTCGTCGAGAACAACCGCGTTCACGACAACGACAACATCGGCATCGACATCATCGGCTTCGAAGGCACGGCCACGGGAGCCGCCGACCAGGCGCGTAACGGTGTCGTGCGGCTCAATCAGGTGTGGAACATCACCTCGCTCAACAACCCGGCGTACATGGGGCAGCAGGCGGCCGACGGCATCTACGTCGACGGCGGCAAGAACGTGCTCATCGAGCGCAACGTGGTTCACAACGCCGACCTCGGCATCGAGATCGCCAGCGAGCACTCGGGCAAGTCGTCGTCGTACGTGCTCGTGCGCGACAACCTCGTCTACTACTCACCGCAGGCGGGCGTGTCGGTGGGCGGCTACTCGAACGCCGTCGGCAACACCGACCACACCATCATCATCAACAACACGCTGTACGAGAACGAGGTGGAGCTGCAGCTGCAGTTCCACATCACGACGACCGTCTACCAGAACAACGTCGTGCACAATCTGGGCGGCAACTACCGCGGTGGAACCTCGAGCGGCGTGACGTTCACCACCCACCTCGAGCGTACGGGCTCGGCGGCGACCACGTTCGTGACACCTGGCACTCCGCGCAACGGAGCCATCGCCGTCGACCTGCACACCGTCGCCTCGCTCGCGGGGAGCATCGTGAATCGCGGCACGGCGCTCCTGACCTGCCCAGCCGGCTGGACGTGCCCTTCGGTGTGGGGCGCTGATCTGCAGGGCGCCGTGGACTTCGCCGGCAACCCGCGCGCGAACGGCGTCATCGACCTCGGGGCGTACGAGACCTGAGCGACCGTGGCCCTGCTCAGCGTGGCGCGGTGATGTTCGCGACGAGCCGTTGGGCTGCATCCATCACCATGGTCGGCGCGACCGCGCGAGCGCGCTCGAGGAGCTGCGGGGCGGAGAGCCGCGTGAAGACTTCTGCGAAGCGCGCTCCACTCAGCCGGTAGCGTGGCACGCCGAAACCGACGCCTGCGAGCGACACGCGGTGCGCCGTGTAGAACTGGTCGAGCAGGTGCGGCATCACGGCTTGCGGGACGCCTGCGCGGGCCGCCGCGTGCGTGGTGCCGATGCCGCCGTGATGAATCACCGCCGCGCAGCGGGGGAACAGCAGGTGATGGGGCTCGTCACCCACGACGCACAGGTGGTCGTCTTCGTGCAGCTCGAAGCCAGCCCAGCCTCGCGAGACGATGACGCGTTTCCCGGCGAGCTTCGCTCCCTGCGTGATGGCCGCCGCCGTCTTCTTCGGGTTCGGGTCAGACATGCTGCCGAAGCCGATGAAGAGGGGCGGCGGGCCCGCGCGCAGAAACGCCTCGACCTTCGGTGACAGCGTCGCGTTCGGCTCGTCGAGAAAGAGAGCTCCCAGTTGATGGAGTTCACGCGTCGGGGCGAGCTGCGTCGGCGCGGGGAACAGCTCGGGCTCGGCCGCGAGGTACGTGACGTCGGCGAGCAGCTGGGGCCACACCGTCGGAACCTTCGCGAGGCCCATCAAGCGGCGCCGTCGATTGATTGGGCCTTTGATGAACGCGCCCCACAGCAGCTCGTTGAAGCTCCAGCTGAGGCGGTTGATCCAGCCGGGGAGCGACTGCGGGCGCAGGAACGGCGCCGGGTGCTGCGGTGACGGAATGATGAAGGGTGAGAGCGCGAGGAAGCGGTACGGCACGCCCTGCCGCTCCGACAACAACCGGCCTGCCGCGAACACCGAGCAGCCGAGCACGAGGTCGCAGTGCTTCGAGACCTCGTCCATCGCTTCGACCTGCGCGTCGACCTCGTGCCGGAGCATCGGCAGCGTGCGCAGCAGGTCGATGAAGCGACCCTCGGCTGCGGCGCGTGACACGGCGGCGTAGTCGAGGCCGACAGCCGTCGCGTTCAGCCCGAGGCCGCGCACCCACTCGATGCTGCTGGGCGGAACGAAGATGTCGCAGGTGTGGCCCGCTGCCTTCAGTGCGAGCGCTGCCACCATCGCTGGCTGAACGTCTCCACGGGTTCCGAATGCCGCGACGAGCACGCGCATGACGACAGCTGAGACAGAGCGCGCTCCGAAGTCGAGTTCAGCGGTGGCTCTTCTTTCGCTCGCCGTGCTCGTCGAGCAGCTTCGCCACCCGCGCGGTCGCGTATTCGCCCGGTGTCTTCTTCAGGGTGTTCTTCAGTTTCGGGTTGGCACCCGCGTCGAGCAGCACACGCACGACCGCGACGTGGTTGCCACTCACTCCGTAATGGAGCGGTGAGAAGTCGCCGAAGCCCTTCGCGTCGACCTGCGCACCCGCCTCGAGCAGCGCCGAGACGATGCGAGGAAACCCGTGCTTGCTGGCGAAGTGAATGGGCCCGTCCTTCCACCTCGGGCTCGAGTGATTCACCTTCGCCCCGAGCGCGATGAGCTTCGTGACCAGCGCGAGGTTTCCCTTCATCGCGGCGTACGCGAGCGCGGTCTGGCCCGATTCGTCGAGTGACTCGAGGTGCACGCCCGATTTCAGCAACGCGTCGACCTGCTTCCACTTCTTCTCGAACACCGCCCTCGGGAGCGAGGCGTCGCGTTTCATGCGCCCACCTCACGGAATCCACGCTCCGATGTCGAGCCTCGAAGTGACCGGTCGACAGGACACTGGCCCGGAACACGCCAGCGCCAACGGGCTCCAAACACCTCGGGAGCGCCAATCGTCACGCCCGGTTCCGCCAGGCACGTCGCGTGCGAACGCTCCTCCTCGAACCCGAACGAGGAGCAGACATGCGAACGAGCCTTCTGACGATGCTGGTGCTGGTGGGTTGTGGCGCGGCGAAGAACGAGTGGCCGCAGAACCCGATGACGGCGCGCGCGGCGGTGCTCTCGTGCCCAGCGTCTCCGGCGAAGCAGGTCTTCGGCGCCGCCATGTGCCTGTGTGGCGACTACCGCGCGGTGGGCGAAGGCGCGTGGGTCGAAGGCGGAGCCGCGCAGCTCAACGGCACCCTCGACGTCGTCGGCACGCATCAGTTCTCGGGTGACGTCGTCGCGTACGGCGGCGTGAGCGGCGTGGGCGCGCTCGACGTCGGCGGCACCCTCTCGACCAACGGCCGTGTCGACGGCGTCGGCGACGTCACGGTGAACGGCGACCTCTCTGCCGCCAGCGGCGTCTCGGGCGTCGGTCGACTCACCGTGAAGGGCACGCTCCGCACGCCCGAAGCCGAAGCGTGGACTGGGCAGGCGAACGTCGGCGCGAAGGGTGACGTGGCGCCGCTCTCGGGCCCGCCGTGCGCGTGTGGCGCCGGGCAGCGCCTCGACCTTGCCGCCATCATGGCCACCGCCATCGAGCGAAACGACAACGCGGCTGCTGGGCTGTCGTTGCACGAGAGCGTCGGCGAACACCGGGTCACCCTGGGCAGCGGCAGCTACGTCTTCGACGGCATTCAGACGGTCGGCGCGCACACGGTCACCATCGACGGCGCCGTCGCGCTGTTCGTGAAGGGCAACTTCCAGTCGGTGGGCAAGACCGGGCTGAAGCTCACCGCGGGCAGCACCCTCGACCTGTACGTCGACGGTGACGTCAGCCTCGTCGGCGACTCCTCGTTCGGCGAAGGCGCCGCACCCGGCTCGGTGCGCGTGTACGTCGTCGGCGAGCGGCAGCTGTCGTTCGTGGGCGGGCAGCGCGTCGTGGGCTCGTTGTACGCGCCGCAGAGCGACCTCGAGCTCGTTGGCGACTCCGCGTTCGACGGCTCGCTCTTCGTTCGCAACGTCGAAGGTGTGGGCAAGCTCGAGGTGCGCGCAGGTGGGCAGGTGGTCGCCACGCCAGACTCCGACCTGTGCCGTGCGCAGCCGGTGGTGAAGGGCATCGAGTGACCTTTCTGGTGACTGGGCGGCGAAAATGTGGCGCATTCCACCGCGCTCATGTCGCTCGGCGTCTTCCTGCTCTCCCTCACGCTCGCTGGTACACCCTCGACCGGGAAGGGCACGCGCTTCGAGCAGGGTCAGAAGCTCTTCAACCAGGGAGACTTCGAAGGCGCGCTCAAGCAGCTCGACGGCGCCGCGCAGGACGAGCGTGAACCCTCGGTGCTCGAGAAGGTGCACCTGCTCCGCGGGCAGTGCTTCTCGGCCCGGCAGGACTTCATTCGCGCCGAAGATGCGTTTGCGCTCGCGCTCGAGTCGAACCCCGACGCTTCGCTCGACCCCGCGCGCGTCGACCCGACGGTGGTGAAGCTGCTCGATGCCGTGCGCGTGCGCCTCACCGCGACGCTCATCGTCAACTCCACGCCGCCCGGCGCGAGCCTGTTCCTCGACTCGAAGAACGCCGGCGTGACGCCGCAGACCGTGCAGGCGCCCATCGGCAAGCACCGCCTCGAAGCGCGCTGGGGTGATGGGCCGATGACGCCGGTCGAGCTCGTCATCAAGCCGAAGAAGGAGATTCGAATCGAGTTCGTGCAGGGCCAGGCGCCGCCGCCGGTGCTGGTGCCGATTCAGCCGGAGCAGAAGGCGCTGCGTGGCTACGGTGACGTGCGCGGCATTCTCGACGCGGCCGCCGTCGCGGGCATTCCGCCGACCGGCGCGATGGAGCTCGGTGGCGGTTTCGAGTGGGGCTACCTGCGGCTCGGGCTCTACGCGCGCTTCCCAGCCTACTTCGGCGTGATTCCCCGCGGAGCCTTCGTGGTGCCGGTGCTGCCTCGTTTCAACGTGTTCATCGAGGCGCACCTGCCGCTCCTCTTCCGCAACGGCGGCGTCGGCTTCGGCATCGGTGGTGCGGGTGGCGGCGAGTTCCTCATTCTGCCGTGGCTCGGCGCGTTCGCGCAGATTGGCGGCCAGCACCTCTTCATCAACCCGATGCGCGGCGACCCGACGACGTTCACCGCGACGGGTGGCGTGCGGCTGCGCGTTCCCTGAGCGGAACTGTCAACGACGACCAGCGCGGGTGGAGCATGCGTGTCGCGCTCGTCGACCACGACTGATCTCACCCACTTCGCCGCTTCGCTCGAACGATGTCGCGGGTCTGCGGGCCGGGTCGGGGCGTGGCACCGATGGTGCTCTGGCGATGACGCATGCGCGTCTCTTCGATGCTGGGGCTGGTGCTGCTCTTCGGGTGTGGTGGCACCGCGAAGTTGTCGGTGACGGAGTGCGAGGCGCTCGACGTCGCGCTCGATTCTTCCGCGTGGACGTTGCCAGATGATGCAGCCGTGCTGACGGCGACGGGCAGCTGCTCGGGCGCGGTCGAGGGCCACGAGCTCGAGTGGAGCGTGACGGGGTCAGGACACACCGAGCAGGGCAGTCAGCGCGGAGCCTGTCGTGAGGGGCGCTTCTCGCTGCGCGTCCCGGTGGCGGAGTTCCCGTCGGCGCTCACCCTCGAGGTGCAGCTCGCCGCGGGTCAGTGTCGCAGTGACGCCGCGCTCGCCAACGTCACGAGGACGACGGTGAACGTGGGTGGTGGATCAGCCGGTGGTGCCGCGAGCGCCGGCGGATTCCCAGGTGGAGTCGCAAGCGGCGGCGGCGTCGCGAGTGGCGGCGGAGGCAGTGCGCCGACGACCGGCCCCGGTGCGTGCATGTCGACTGACGTGTTCTCGTTCTGCTCTGCGGCCCCACGGCTCGGCCGGCCACCCGACGAGAGCGCCCTCATCGCGCAGCTCGCGGCGCAGTACCCGAACGAGCTGAACCGGTGCGCGCGGCGCAACGACGAGTTCAAGCGGCTTGCGCTGGCGGCCCTTCGCGCGAGAGACCCACGCTGGGGCAACAACCTCGTGCGCGGAACGCCGGGCGACACGAACGGCAACGTCATCGGCTACTTCTACGGTAGCGGCGCTCCGACCGAGGGCAGCCCGCTCACGATGCTCGTGGAGATCGTCGGCAACTGCGAGACGCCTGCTCCGACGGGAGCGCGTAGCGCGACATGGCGATTGGTCGCTCCGCAAGACAGTGACCTCGGCCGCTGCTGCCAACCCGCCGGCACCGTCGGCGTCGATGCGAAGGCGTGGACGCTCTTGAACACGGGCGTCGTCGGCGGTGGCGGTACGGGCGGTGGCGCCGCGGGTGGTGGCTCGTGCGGCGACACGTTCTCGACGAACTACTGCATGGGCTCGCGCACACCGCCGAACGAGTCAGCGCTGATTCAACAGCTCGCCGCGCAGCACCCCACGGAGTTCTACAACTGCGACCGGCATCAAGATGACTTCCTGCAGATCGTCGTGCGCGCGTTGCGCGCGAGAGACCCGCGCTGGGGCTTCAACTGGGTGCGCGGCATGACCGGCGACTCGAACGGAGACGTCATCGGCTACTACTACGGGCCGGGTACGCCGACCGAGGGCAGCCGGTTCACCACCATCGTCGACATCGTCGGAGGGTGTGGCGCTGCCGGGAGCGGTGAGTCGGTGACGTGGCAGGTGTACGGCGAGGCGAACGCGACCGAGTGTTGCGCTCCCGCTGGCGCCGAGGCGTGGACGATGGTGCCGCTGCGGTGAGTACGATGGGGACATGGCCTTCACGACGCCACCGCACCTGACCTGGAAGGCCTTCGTCGAGTTCGAGAAGAACAGCGACGAGAAGCACGAGTATCTGCGTGGCGAAGTCTGGGCCATGGCGGGAGGTACTCCCGAGCATGGCCGGTTGGCTGCCAACGCCATCGGAGAACTCCGGTCGTCGCTGAAGGGCCGGCCCTGCGTGGTGATGACCTCCGACGTTCGGGTTCGCGTCAGCGACACGGATCGTTCGACTTACCCCGACACGTTCGTGGTCTGCGGCAAGTTGATCACCGACCCCGACGACGAGAACACGATCGTCAACCCTGTCGTCATCGTCGAGGTGCTCTCGCCAGGAACCGAAGCGAGCGATCGCGGCGAGAAGTTCGCCCACTACCAGCACCTCGAGTCGCTGAAGGACTACGTGCTGCTCTCGCAGAAGGAGCATCGAGTCGAGGTCTTCACGCGCGGCGCCGGCGCTTCGTGGCTCATGACGCCGTATGGGCCGGGCCAGAAGGTTCCGCTCCCGTCTCTGGGCATCGAACTCGACCTCGACGCGCTGTACTTCAACCCTCTGGGCTGATCAGCGGATCACCCGCGCGGCGATCTTCCACCGGGTCTGAGGTGCGCACCGCTCCTGCCAGGTGATCACCAGCGCGTCTTCGATGAACGCGAAGTTCGGGTACGCCGCCTCGCAGAGCACGTCGATGTCGAGCGGCACTGGCGGCGTCATGAAGCCTGGCCGCGGTGGGCCACCGAAGTCGGAGAACGCGACGCCGCTGGTGAGTGGCGCGACGGCGAGCCGCACGTCGCCGTTCAGCGAGTACGCGAACAAGAGCTGCCCGCCACGTACGCCGAACGCCCAGCCGTTGACGTTCGCGTTCACCAGCGTCGTCGTCGCCGGGAAGTCGTCGACACGCACGACCTGAAGCTGCGGTGCGGTCGAGCGCTCCACCACGACGTACGGCAGATCAGGCCCGCAGCCTGCGCAGTTCGGAGGGGCCGCCTCCGCCGCCGCCGCGCGCACGACGTTGGTCACGGCGACCGACTTCGACAGCCAGTTGGCGCCGGAGCGCTCGAAGACCGTGAGCGACTTCGTCGGGCCGCTGATCAGCGTGACGAAGTTCGGCGAGCCTGCTGCCGTGGCGACGTCGACCAGGGTGGCCGAGAGCTGCGAGTTCCCGACGAAGGTGCCGGTCGCCGGGTCCCACGTCTCGACGATTGCGATGCCGCCATCGACCTTCACCTGGGCCCACGAGTCCTTCACCTGAAACGGAGCGCCCGTCGCGCGCGTCGGCGCCTGCCACACGCCCGAGCGATCTCGCTGCGTGACGAGCTCGCTCCCGACGCCACCATCTCCCTCGAGTGTCACGAAGAGCGAACCACCCGCGAAGAACGCGCGATGACCTGCCGGCGCGGCGAGGCCGGCCGTGAGCTGCGGCATCGCCTGCGACTGGAAGTTCAGCGCGCAGGCCGTTCCGCACCCCGCGTCTGGCACGAGCGGGTCGAGCTCGAGCGAGTGGAGCAGGTTGGTTCCTTCGCGGGCGACGAGCTCGAACGCCTGCGCGGCCGGGAGTGGCGGGTTCCACCGCGCGAGCTCCTCTTTCGGGAACGGGCCCATCGTCGCGATGACCGGCCGCGGGTCGGCGTAGTCGGCGGTCGAGACCCACGGGCCCACCCACTCCGTATCGATGAGCAGCGACGCCGGCCCCGAGAGTTGCAACGCCGCTGACGTGTTCTGCGGCGAGGCCTTGTCACTGATGGGCGAGCTGAACGGACCGCACACGGCGCCCGGCGTGAGACGGCTGCGCGGCGCGAGCACGGCGTTGCTGCCCCAGGCTTCGAGACGCGGCGGGTACGAGACGACGGTCGTGCAGCCGCCGGGAATGTTGGGCTCGCTGTCGATGGGCTCCGAGAAGCGCGCTACCCAGCCGAACGGGCTCATGCGGCCGTTCTTGATGCTCGTGGAGATCAGCTCGGGCAGCGCGGTGTCGCGCATCGTGATGCCGACGTTGGTGGTGAGCATCGTCGGGCTCAGTGGCGGCATGCCGAGCGCCGTCATCGAGCAGACGAACGTGCGCGTCGGGCCAGCGATGACGGGCGCGACGAACTGCGGAGACAGCGTGTTCGCGTTGATGAGCGGGAGGGGCGGGTTGCAGTTCCACGAGAGCATTGGTGTCGCGGTCGCGGGTGTGACGCTGCCCACGAGCGTGACCAGCGGCGGCGTGTTGGGAACGACGATGGCCATGGTGGTGCCCGCGTCGATGCTCCAGTTGTTCGGGTTTCCGCCGCGCACGATGAAGGTTCGGCTGAAGGGGGCAGAGACCGCGCCGATGCTGTTCGTCACGCGCAGGTCGATGGTGCCGAGCTCGTCGGGCGCCATGAAGGTCACCGGTGAGAACGTGACGTACGCAGTCGGGCCTCAATCGGCGACGACGGACGAGACCGAGCCCGAGCTTGTCCATTCGTAGCGCAGTGCGAGCCCGCCATCGTCGATGGACTGGCTCTGGAAGGTGACGGTCTGACCGCCGAAGTAGAGGCCGCCGTCTGGCGTGAAGCGCGCGAGCGGCGTCGAGCCCACCGAGACGCGCGCGATGGCGGAGTTGGTGCTCGAGCGGCCGAAGCGGTCGGTCACCACGAGCGAGAACTCGAACACGTTGACCGTGGTCGGCGTCGTGAAGCGCGGGCTGTGCGCGGTCACGGTGTTGTTGTCGCTGAGCGTGACGGTGGGTGAGCCGGGCAGCTGCGTCCACGAGTAGGTGAGCGGCATCTCTCCGCTGCTGGTGTCGCCGAGAAGGGTGACGGGCCGGCCGGGCACGATGACCTGCGGAGGACCGACAGCTGCGAATGGCGTGAGCAACGCGCTCCCGCCTGCCGCGGAGCCGCCAGCTGATGCGGATCCACCAGCAGTCGCGGAACCACCCGCAGTCGCGGAACCACCAGCAGTCGCAGATCCACCAGCAGTCGCGGAACCACCCGCAGTCGCAGATCCACCCGCAGTCGCGGATCCACCCGCAGTCGCGGATCCACCCGCAGTCGCGGATCCACCCGCAGTCGCGGATCCACCGGCCATCGCGGAACCGCCAGCAGTCGTCGAACCGCCGGCAGTCGCGGAACCGCCCGCAGTCGCGCAGCCACCCGCAGTCGCGGAGCCACCCGCAGTCGCGGATCCTCCAGCTGCTCCGCCACCCGTGCTGCCCGCATCAGGCGGAGCCGGCGGCCCACCATCGAGCGACGACGACCCACCCGTTCCACCCGTCATCACATATGGCCCGACCTGATTGAGGCCCGCGTTCACCAGCACCGAGTCGATGCGCAGCGAGGTGAGCCCCATCTTCTCGAGCCCGAGCGCGTAGACGCCGACCGGAAGCGTCTCGAACGTGAAGCGCCCCTCCGCGTTCGTCTGGGTCGTCGCCTCCGTACCGCGCGACGCCGCGCGAACGAGCACTGCGGCGATCGGCGTTCCATCAGGCTGCTCGACTCGCCCACTCAACTGTCCGACCGCAGCGCTCCCAGGAGACGGCTCGAGCACGATGAGACCCACGCGCTCCTCGCGAGCGGCTTCGACCTCGATGGGCGTCGCTTCGCTGCGATACCCCGCGGCGAACGCGCTCAACACCAGACTGCCCTCGGGCACGCCGCCGAGCGTGAAGCTGCCGTCGTCTCCCGTGTACGTGAGCTGCGGAAGCTGCGGCAGGAACACCGCGATGCCTCCGTGGCCTGCAGCCAGTTGCACACGATCGCCGCGCTTCACCGTGCCCACGAGCGTCGCGTTACGGCCCAGCACCACCTGGCCCAGGTTCACGTCTTTGCCGAAGCCGGCCTTCAGCGCCTCGAGGGTGAAGACGCGCGATCGATCGGCCACGCCATCACCGTCGGCGTCGTACGAGAACATCAGCCGACCGCTCTTCGCGGTGATGCCGGCGAGCTGCACGTTGCCGTCGTCGTCGACGGTCGCGCGCAACGTCGTGCCTATCAGCGAGAGCGTCGCGCCCTTCGCGGGGCTCAGGTCCTGCCGGTTCGGCAGCGCGGTGAAGACGCTCGCCCGCACGGTGCCCGGCCCCAGCACGGCAGGAGACGGCAGCTGCGTGTCGAGACACGACGAAACCAGGGCGACGACAACCACTCCCCACAGGTGGCGCATCGCCCCAGACTGCCTTGTTTCGGGTCAATGTGCCCGGGCGGAGTCAGCGGTCGAGGCTCAGCTCCTGAAGCAGCTCGAGCTCTGACGACGAGTCCATGTTCTCGAGCAGCTCGAGGTTCTTCACCACCTCGAGATCCTCCGCCGAGAGGGCCTTCTTCTCGGGCGGCGCCGACGCATCTGGCTTGAGTGCCACGCCCCCGTCGAGGGCGAGCAGCCAGCCCACCACCATGGCGCGAATCATGGGCGGCGGCGCTCCTTGAGGCGCTCCCGCAGCTGCTGCTTCTGCTCGTTCGACATCGAACGCCAACGCTGCAGGTTCTCGCGCAGCTGCTCACGGCGCTCGGGGTTCTCGCGAATCCACGCGCGCAGGCGCTGACGCATCTCTTTGCGCTGCTCGGGGTCGAGGTGACGAACCTCTTTCATGCGCTCCCGCAGGTCGGCGCGCTCTTGCGGTGACAGCTTCGAGAACGACTTGAAGTTGTCACGCACGCGCTCGCGCTCTTCGGGCGGCAGCGCCTTGAAGCGCTCCCAGTTGCCCTTGATGCGCTCACGCTCTTCGGGCGGCATCGCCTTGAAGGCCTTCAGCTTCTCGCGCAGCTCCTGCTTCTTCGCTTCGGGCAGCGCGTTGAAGCGCTCGACCGCGTCGCCCGACGGCTCCTGCGCGAACGCCGCGCTCGCCAGACACATCGTCACCAGCAGCAGCGTGCGCTTCATGGCTTGGCCTCCAGCTCCTTCAACTGCTCGATGACTTCGAGGTCTTCGGGAGAGGTGAGCCCGACGAGGTCGAGGTCCTCCACCAGCTCCATGTTCTGCGCGAGCAGCACCTGGTCTTCTTCGACGAAGGGCGGCGGCACTTCGACCGCGCGCCCCCGCAGCACCACCGCGAGCACCGCCGCCGCCGCGAGCGCCATCATCGGCACCAGCTTCGGCATGGTGAACCACGACGGCTTCGCCGGAGCCGGCGCGTCGTCGAGCAGCCCGAGCACCGAGGCCTTCATCGCCGCCGACGGCGCGGGCGCGGGCAGCGTCTTCATCAACGCCACCGTCTGGCGCAGCTTCGCCTCGAGCGCCTTCAGCTTCGGGTCTCGTGCGAGCGCGGCTTCGACTTCTCGCCGGTCGTGCTCGTTGAGCTCGCCGTCGACGTACGCGGTCAGCTCGTTCTGCCAGTTCTTGTCGCTCATGCCAGACTCCTCGACGGCAACAGCCCCTGCTGCCAGGCCTCGACGTGCTTCATGACGGTGACGGTGGCGCGGTGAATGAGGCTCTTCACCGCCGACTCCGTCGACTCCAGGGCCTGCGCGATGTCGCGGTAGGCCATTCCTTCGAAGCGGCACATGGTGAAGGCCGCCCGCTCTCTCGCGCTCAGCTGCTGCATGGCCGAGGCGACCGCGGCCTCGAGCTCTTTGCCGGCGAGCGAGAGCTCGGGGCTCTCGGGCGAGGCCTCGACCTCGAGCGCCGACTCGTTCTGCTCGCTCGTCATCTCCTTCGCCTCCTGCTGCCGCTTCTCGTCGAAGCGCCGCAGCTCGTTGAGGCAGTGGTTCGTCGCCACGCGGTAGAGGAACGTCTTGAACTTCGCGTCGACGGAGTACCGGCTCGCCGACTTGTACAGCTTCACGAAGACGTCCTGCGCCAGCTCTTCGGCGCGCGCCGTGTTGCCCACGAAGCGCCCGCAGAAGCGCACCACCCCTGCCTGGTGCCGGTCGAAGAGCACGCTGAACGCGGCCTTGTCACCGCGCCCCACCGCCACCATCAACCGCGCGTCGTCGTCTTCGACCAGCACGTGAATGGAAACCCCGGGCCCACGAGAAAGTCGCGCGACTTCGAAGAGTGAAGCGAGATCAGGAGCTTGAGCCGCCCAGGAACTCGGCCTGGGCCGTGCGGTCGAGCGGGTCACGCCGCTGCTGCGCGCACCACGTCACGTAGTCGCCCAGCACCGAGAGCCCACGCTGAAGGGCGGCGAGCGTCTCGGGCCCGTCCATCTCGAACCACACGGCGCCGTGGCCCGCAGCGCGCGGGTTGGTGGAGAGCAGCGAGAACGCCTCCATGAAGGCCTCGGCGCGGCGGGCGTTGGGCGTACCGAACAGACTCTTCTCTTTCAGCTGGCCGGCGAGCATCAGCCGCAGCAGCGACGAGAAGGCGCGCGCGTCGGCGTTCTGCTGCGCGTAGGGCGCCGCGGCCTCGAGGTACTCGGTGAGCTTCTTGCGGTCGCCGCGGCTCTCGACGTTGAGCAGGCGCGTCGCCGGGCGCGGGTGGCGCGGGTCGGGCAACAGGTCGAGCGTCTTGGTGGCGAACTGCCAGAAGGCCATCGACGCCTGATCCGGGTCGTCCTCCTCGAGCACGATGTCGAGCATCTGCCGACGCGGCTTCACGGCGGGCAGGCCCTGCGCGGGCGTGGTGGCAGGCGGCGGCGGAGGCCCGGAAGGCGCTTCGTCGGCCTCGACGATTTCGATGTCGCCGTCGGCGCCGGGCACCCACTGGCCGGGCGGCGTGAGGTCGAGCGGCGCGGGCGGAGGCGGCGCCACGTCTTCGACGGCCTCGATGACGTCGACCTCGTCGCCCGCCTCGGGAGCGGTGACGCCCGCAGGAGGGAACCAGCTGCCCGGCGGGGTGGTGTTCGGCGGCGGAGGCGGCGCGACCGCGGGCTGCTCTCCCGACGTCGTCTTCGCCATCAACGAGCGGAAGCTGGGCACCTGCGGCGCTTCGGCGAGCTCGACGATCATCTCGGGCTCGATGACGTCGGCCGGCACCGCGAGCGCAGGGTCGGTCTTCACGCGCTCCGAGCGCGGCGAAGGGCCCGCGCTCTCGAGACCGGCGGGCGGCGTCGCGCGCGAGGCGATCTCTGCTTCGGCGGCGGCGATGGCCTGCGCCCGCGCGCGCTTGGCGGCCTGCTCCTCCATCATCTCGAAGAACTCGTCGAGGTACGGCTTGAGGTCGTGCCAGAGGTGCTCGAGCCCCTGGTCGTCGCCGACGAGCTCCTTCGCGACGTCGTCAGACTGGTAGGCCTCGCTCAACAACCCGGCCCGGCGCGCGAACTCGGCGCGGCTGGTGTCGACGAACTGGCGCGCGAGCTCGAGGTGGTAGAGGCAGCGCGCGAACTCGACGCGGCGGTTGCCCGCTGGCTGGAGCTCTTCGATCGCCTCCTTGAGCATCGTGACGTTGGAGCGGCTCTCCCAGCACGCGCGCAGCGCCTTGTTGAATCGCTTCTGCTCGAACGACACCAGCAGGCTCGTGGCCGAGGCCCACAGCTCTTCGAGCTCTGGGTGCACGCGCGCGAACTCGACGCCGCTGCCTTCACGCCAGAACACGAGCAGGCGGTCGGCGACGTCGATGAGCTCGTTTCGCGCTTCGGGGTCTCCGCGGCGCGCGCGGTCCAAATCGAACAGGGCCGTCGCGAACTGCGCGCGGGGGTCTGACGAGAGCCGCAGCCCGTGGAGCTCGTCGCGCAGACGGTCGAGATCGCCCATCGCCTCGACGCAGCGGGCGATGGAAGAGAGGACCTCATCTGAAAGCGGCGGGGACTCCACGTCGCGCGGAATCCTGCCTGTGGTGGCCGAGCAGCGCCACTCGATTCCAACGACGCGTCAAAGCGCCGCTTCGATCGTCTTCTTCATCTGGTCGGCGTAGATGTACCCCGAGCTCGAGCCGCCAAAGTAGGCGTGCCACTGAATGACGCCGCCTTCGAAGACGAAGCGCGCCTGCTCCGCCGCGGCGGGCTTGATGACGACCTTCTTGAGGCCTCCCTTCACCGCCTCTTTCCCCAGGTCGTCGACGACGACGTCTTTGAGCGCCTTGATGAGGTTCGGCAGGCCGTAGCTGTCGTGCGAGATGTACTGGGCGTCGGTGATGTTGCCGCTGAACGCCTCCCAGTCGATCTCCACGGGCACCTCGGTCTGTGCGACCGACTTCAGCTGCGCCACGAACGTCTCTTCGTCGGCCTTCTTCCGCTCCAGCACCCAGCGCTTCTCGGCGAGTCCCATGGTGTGTCTCCGGTGAGTTGGGGAATGCGATGGGCTGATGCACCCGCCCCCTCTTCGCGTGCGCATTTGTGAGCCGTGGCGCACGGCATGTGGATCGAACCCACGATGCGAGCCGGCGACCAGCACCCACATGCACCTTCACGAGGCGAGGCGGCGAAGACGGGCCAGCCCACGCAAAGCCGGTATCATCGCGAAATCCCCCGCGTTCCGGAGTTTCCGATGCGAAGTGTCGTCGTCACCTGCCTGCTGCTCGGCTGCACTGGCACGTTCGAAGGTGGAGCGGCGCAGCGGGTGACGGGGCAGGGCGGTGGTTCGTCGGGCTCGGGTGGGGGCGAGGTCGATCAGCCCTTCGAACCGACGAAGTTCGCGTGCGACGCGCAGCAGACGCCGACCGAGCTGCCGCTGCGCCGGCTCACCCGCCGCCAGTACGTGAACGCGCTGAACGAACTGGTGGCCCGCTCGGGGTTGAGCGGCGCTGACCTCACGGCCGTCCAGAACGTGGCGCGCGACGAGGTCGGCCCGTTTCCCGAAGACCGGCTCGTCGGTGTGCCGGGTGAGAAGCACGGTGGCTTCAGCCGCCTCGACCAGGCGCTCCAGCAGGGGCACGTCGACACCTCGTACAACGTGGCCATCGCCATCGGCCGCGAGCTCACCTCGAGCGTGAACCGCCGCCGCGCGCTGGTTGGCGCGTGCGCCACCGACACCAACACCGCGAACGACGCCCAGTGCTTGCGCGACTTCATCACGCGCTTCGGCCGCCTCGTGCACCGCCGCCCCGTGACGATGGAAGATGTCACCTTCTACTCGTCGGTCGCAGGCACCACCCCCGTCGACGCGGCCGTGCTCGCCGATGTCGTGGGCTTGATGCTCACCTCGCCCCAATTCCTGTACCACGTCGAAGAGGGCGACCCCGCCGCGAGCGGCCCGACGGCGCTCGATGCGTACGCGCTCGCGAACCGCCTCTCGTTTCACTTCTGGCAGTCGATGCCCGACGAGGCGCTGCTCGCCGCCGCCGCCGATGGCTCGCTGCTGACCGAGGCCGGGTACCGCACGCAGGTCGACCGGCTCTTCGCCGACCCGCGCACCGACGGCGCCATCGACGACTTCTTCGGGCAGTGGTGGCGCCTCGACGAGCTGCCGCCGCTCAACACGCGCCTCGGCACGACGGTGTTCGATGCCTTCGTCGACCGCGACATTCCGACGGCGACGCTGCACGAAGAGATGAACGCCGAGGTGCTCGAGCACGCGCGTGACGTGACCCGCCGCGCCGCGCCCGTGGCTGAGCTGCTCACCAGCCGCCGCTTCTTCGCCCGCACCGACGCGCTCGCGAGGCTCTATGGCCAGCCGCGGTGGGACGGCACGGGGACTCCGCCGTCGTTCACGCAGCCCGAGCGGCATGGCCTGCTCACCCGCGCCGCCTTTCTTGCCACGGGCAGCGCCAATACCCGGCCGGTGATGAAGGGCTATCGGGTTCGCAACGGGCTGCTCTGTACCCAGTTGCCGCCGCCACCTCCCGGAGCCGGAGCCACGCCGCTGCCGCTGGCCCCCGACCTCACCACGCGTGAAGTGGTGGAGCGCATCACCGAACAGTCCGGCACCACCTGCCAGGGGTGTCACCGGGGGCTGCTCAACCCGCTCGGGTTCGTGACCGAGAACTTCGACGCCATGGGGCGCGTGCGTACGGCCCAGCGGCTCTTCTCCGAGACGGGCGCGGTGCTGCTCGACAAGCCGGTGAGCACCATCGCTCCGCCGAACGTCGCGGGCCACTATTCAGACATCGACGACGCGGCCGAGTTGCAGGAGTTGATGTTGAAAGGCGAATTTCAGACCTGCTTCGCCCGCCAGTATTTCCGGTACACCTTTCAGAGAATGGAAGACGACGTGAAGGATGCCTGTCTGCTCGATTCCCTGCAGCAAGACGCGCTGGCCGGCAAGCCCGTGGCTGACGTGTTGAAGACGGTGGCGCTCGCGCCCGGGTTCAAGCGGAGGGACGTGCGATGAGCCAGCTCAGCCGCCGGTGGGTGCTCAAAGGGCTCGGCGCGACGGTCGCGATTCCGGCGTTGCCGTCGTTGTTGAAGGCGTCTGACGCGCAAGCGCAGGGCATGGTCGAGCAGCGGTACTTCGTGAACCTGGGCACACACCACGGCGCGGCCTGGGAGCGCTTCATGGTGCCCACCGCGCCCGCGACCGGCGTGACGAGGCAGATGTACGGCGGCCGCGAGATTCGCAGCTTTCCGCTCACCCGCGCGCTGGCGGGCGGCAACGCGAGCCTCTCGCCGGTGCTGACGGCTCCCGAGGCGCGCTTCACCGAGACCCTGAAGAACAAGATGTGGGTCGCGCGCGGGCTCGACGTGCCCTGGTACTTTGGTCACCACACGGGCGGCCACCTCGGCAACTTCGCGCGCAACGACGGCAACGGTGGCGACGGCACGACGGCGCAGATGAACGCGATTCGGCCCACCATCGACCAGCTCATGGCCTGGAGCCCGTCGTTCTACACGGACCTGACCGGCGTTCGGGAGCGCGTCATCGTGCTCTCGGGGCGCATGTCGTACGCGTGGCAGAACCCCGACACCCGCAGCGGCGCGATTCAGGAAATCACCGCCACCGCCGATTCTCCGCAGAACCTGTTTCGCCGGCTCTTCCCTTCCACCGGGAACCAGCAACGCGCGCCCATCGTCGACAAGGTGCTCGAGAACTATCGGCGCCTGCGTACGAACACGCGGCTCTCGCGCGCCGACCGCGACCGCCTCGACGATCACATTCAACGCGTGAGTGAATTGCAGCGTCGCATCAACACCATGGCGACGTGTACGACGCCGGCCGCGCCGCCTGCCCCCTACGCGACGGCTGGCGCTGGCGCCGTCGTCTACAACGCGCCGTACGCCCAGAACCCCGTCGAGCAGGCCGCGTGGTACCGCGTGATGAACGACCTCATCGTGGCTGCCTTTGCGTGTGGCATGTCTCGCATTGCCGTCGGCCTCATCAACCCGAACCTGTCGACGTATGCGGGTGACTGGCACCAGGACGTCGCGCACCAGGCTGACGCCGTCGATGGCATGCGCCAGGACGTGCTGTGGCGCTCGTACAACGCGTTCTTCAAGGACATCTTCCTCGACCTCGCCGCGAAGCTCGACGGCGTGACGGTGGGCACGGGCAAGACGCTGCTCGACCAGTCGATGGTCTGTTGGACGCAGGAGTGCGGTCAGCGCACGCACGACTATCGCGACGCGGCGGTGGTGGGCTTTGGCGGCGCGGGTGGGCGGCTGGCGACGGGCATCGGCGTCGACTACCGCAACATGAACCTGCGCTTCGAGGGCGCGAACGAGATGAACATCATCACGCGGCCCGGGCTGCTCTGGCACCAGTGGCTGGGCACCGTGCTGCAGACGATGGGTGTTCCGAAGAACGAGTGGGAGAAGCCGGCCGTGAATGGCGGCTACCCTGATTACAATTACATGAACGTGCAATGGCAGAGCATCAACGCCGCGACCGCGTACCCGCAGCAGGTGTGGGGTGTGGCAGGTGAGCGTTTGCCGCTGTTGTCCATCGCGTGAGGAGCGACATGGTGGCCCGGTTCTTCGGCGCGGTGCTGGTGCTGTCGGTGTGTGCGTGCGACGCGATGGTGAGTGAGCCCGCTCCGTCGGCTGGTGGGAACGCGGGCGGCGGGGCGAGTGGAGGCGGCGTCGCGGTTGGTGGTGGCTCGGTGGCCGCAGCGGGAGGGACGGTCTCGGGTGGCGGCGTGGCCTCGGGCGGTGGCAGCGCAGGTGGAGTCGTCAGCGGCGGTGGGAACGCCGCGGGTGGAACGGCGGCGGTCGTCGATGCTGGCACGGCTGGGCTCTTCGTTGCCATCGGGCACGTCAATCGCTCCATCGTGAGTTGTGATGATGGGCGTACCTGGGTTGGCAATCGTTCTGGCAATGATGAAATCAGGTGCTTCACGAGCGCGCCCGACGGCGGTAGCGCTGACTGCGACCACAAATACGGCGCTGGCCGTGGGGTCGCGTTCACACCGGGGGCTGGCTTCGTGGGTAACTGGGGCTGGGGCGATCCCGGGGTCATTCGTCGCAGCGCCGATGGTGTGAACTGGAGCGTCGTCGACCAGGGCGCGAACTTCGCGAGCATGGCGGTGGGGCTCGATGGAACGCTCTTCGCGGCGTCGCGGTCGGGCAAGGTCTCTCGCGACGACGGCCGCACGTGGACCTCTGCAGGCACGGCCAACCTCATGGCGGCGGGGCAACCGGTGTGGAACGTGCGGCGCGGTGGCGCGGGCGGAACGGGGCAGGGCGTGTACGTCGTCGTCGCTGACTCCAACACCGCGATGGTGAGCAGCGACCTGATGACGTGGCGGGCGCCTCAAACCTATCCATCCACGTGTGGCGCGAGCATTCAGTGGGAAGGCGGCGTCGCGAGTGGAAATGGGGTGCTGGTCATTCTCGGCGGTGACGGAATTGCCTGTCGCAGCACCGACAACGGCGTCACGTGGACGGAGCATCAGACCGGCGGCACCGTCGACTCACGCCTGCTGTGGACTGGCACCGAGTTCATGACGTGGGGCACCGTGTCGAATCAGCGGCGGGTGCTCCGCAGCCCTGACGGCATGACGTGGACGTCGGCCGCCACGAGCCTGCGCCGCAATGGAGCTCCGGTGTCGGGTGGTGGGCCGCTCATCGGCGCCGTCGCGCGCAGCCCGGGTGGAACGTTCGTGGCCGTCAATGGTGGCTGGCAAACCTGGTACACGAGCCAGCGCTTCTATCGCAGCGCAGACGGAGTCATCTGGGACGAGCTCGGGAGCGGGAGCTACGTCGGCAGTCACCCCATCACGCACATCGTCTGGGGTGAAGGTGCACGGCCTGCAGCCTGTCCCTGAATGACAGCGTAGAGTCGGGTGATGGGCGCTTCATCAGGTCGTGTGACGGTTCACATGGTGGCCAGCCTCGACGGTTTCATTGCCCGCAAGGACGGGCGCGTCGACTTTCTCGAGACGGCTGACGAGTTTCCCTCGGGTGTGGTGCTCGACGCTGCGGCGATGGAGTCCGTGCTGGGCGGCATCGACTGCTACGTCATGGGCGCCCGCACCTGGGAGACGGCGCTGCGCTTCGAGTCGAGCGGCGCCGGCTGGGCGTATGGCGACAAGCCCGTCTTCGTGGCTACCCATCGTGACCTGCCCAAAGCCAACCACCCGGTCGAGTTCTGGGCTGGCGACCTCGGGCAGTTGTTGGACGAGAAGGTGAAGCCCCGTTTCAAAGACATCTGGGTCGTCGGCGGCGGAGCGCTCTGCGGCGAGTGTCTGCGATTGGGGCTGGTCGACGAGGTTCGGTACGCGATGGTGCCCATCGTCATCGGTGAGGGCATTCGCTTCTTCGAGGAGGTCGGCCGTGACGTGCCGATGCACCTCGTCGAGACGACCGCGTACTCCACCGGCATGGTCGAGCTGCGCTACCAGGTGAAGCGTCAGACGACGATGCCCTCCCAGCGAGAGACCCACTTCGTCGGGTGAAAGGCCGGAATCGCTTTGGCCGTCAGCAGCGGCGCGCCGTCTCGCCAGAACGCCTTGAACGGCTTCTTCACGTTCGTTCGGTAGAAGTCGACGAGGTACGCGAAGTCGCAGGCCGAGTAGTCCGACAGCCACTGGTCGAGGTCGTGCACGCCCGCGTCGTGGAAGAGCTGCATCGAATAGCGGCAGGCCTCGTGTTCGTAGTCGTGCAGGCGCTGGAGCATCTCTTCGGACGGGTTCGGGTAGAGCCGGTAGCCAATCTCACGCGCGGCGACGTCGGTGTTCCACTGCACGGTGTGGCCGAAGAGGTGCGCGATGATGAAGAGCGCGCTCTCGATGTCTTCGGCGTAGTCGACGTGAATCTCGGCTCCGTCGAGGTCTCCGGTGAAGGGGTTTGGCACGTCGCGGATGCGCACCGGAATGCCGTAGACGCGCTCGATGTGGTGCTCGAGCACGTTGAAGACCTCGCGCATTCTGGTTTCCGTTGGCTGCATCAGGGGCAACCCGAACGGCTCGCGGCCGGACTCACGATGGCGGCCGGGTCGATGCTGCACGCCCCGAACGCGTTCACCCTGATTCGCCCCACCGCGCCGCCACCACCACCACCGCCGCGGTTGTCGTTTCCTCCCGCGGTGGGAGCCGTCGTGCCCGCGCCGCCGTTGCCACCATTGCCGGCGTTGTTGGTGTTGCCGCCCGCTGCCGGCGTCGCCGAGTTCGTCGCGCCGTTCGCGCCGACC
>JAACJQ010000174.1 GCA_016879935.1 Archangiaceae bacterium
GACCCTCGCAGACAAGCGCGTCGAGTTCATCAGCGATTGTCGGAGCGGGATTGGAGGTTGAACTCACATTGTAATGTGTGCCACCCGAACCGACCTGCCAAAGTGTTTGTGTGTACCCGCGCCCGAAAGGACGGGTCAACATTTGGCGGGAGTTGAGCGCCCAAAGAACACGCGCGGCACCATCGGGCGCAGCCAAGCTGACGCTCCAGAGAGTGGATGAGACTTCGTTCTCATCCATCTTCTGAAGAAGCCCCCCGACGGGCTGAGGTCGCTGCCAGGTTCTTGAGTCGTAGTAGTTTCGTTGCCCAATATTCAACCAAATGAAGTTTCCTTGTTTGTCATAGTAGATTGGTGATGACCTGGCGACGGAACTAAACCAAGTGGCGAAGCCCTCGGACCATGCCTGACCTGGAAACGTTGGAATGCCCATGAAATGGGTGCCGCCTTCAACGGCTGGTGTTCCGTAGCCAGCCATGATCCAGTGACCAAACTCATGAAAGTTGACCGCGTCTGAGTAGTTTCCCTGTGACGTGCCCCCGCCAATCCAGACCTGCTGGTCGAACATGAATCCGCCTGCTGCACGCGGCCAGGTGTTGAAGCAGGCGCCGCACGACCACGTGGTTCCGGGGCTAAACCACGCCACCAGAGACCTGCCGCGTTGTCCGAAGAACTGCCGGCTGAACTCATAGCTCAGCCTAAGGGACCGGAAGATGTGAAGGGCGCCGCTGCCCTCGGTCTCCGTGATGGTGCGCGAGGTGGCTGCGTTTGACGGGATTGCCCACGTCCAGATTGTTGTGTTGTTGCCAACGAAAGTAGTCGGGACATCTATCGCGCTGGCGGCCAAGCCCGGGTTTCCGACGCCGTAGAGCAACGAGCCCTGTCCATCGGTGCCAACCGGCAGGAAGAAGATCTGGTCGCCTGCTGCATAGGGCGTCGGAACCCGTACTGTGTAGTCGCCTGTCGTGCTCGTTGAAGTCGCGTGGATGAGCGTTGTTCCACGAATCGAGATGACAAGGACGTCGGCAGCATCCCCAATACTCGGGTTACTCTCCCAGTCTGTGAGTCCCGGATTCGGTTGCCGATACTCGTAGCGCAATCGTCCGGAGACTTGAGTGGTCGGAATATTCGGCGCGCAAAAGTCTGCAAGTCGGCTGTCGACGCATGTTGTCGCGCAGCTTGCTGCGACCCATGCCCCACTGACGCAGGTTTCAATTGTCGCTGTCCCGGTGCAGCGGGCCTCTCCGTTTCTGCATGCTCCGATCAGTTGGCAACTGGCCCCCGTGGAGTTCGATTGGCACGACTCTTCTGCGGTGCAGCTGATGGTCACGACCCCAGGCTGTGCTTGACCAGTCGCGGCAACACACAGCTCCACCTGAGTGGTCCCGATACAGCGACCGCTTTGAGGCACCGTTCCACAACCATCGACCCCACCGTCGGCGGACACGCCACCAGCGCTCCCGCCGGCCGTTGAGCCGCCCGCGGTTGAGCCGCCCGCAGTTGAGCCGCCCGCAGTTGAGCCGCCCGCAGTTGAGCCGCCCGCGGTCGAGCCACCCGCCGTTGAGCCACCCGCCGTTGAGCCACCCGCCGTTGAGCCACCCGCCGTTGAGCCACCCGCCGTTGAGCCGCCCGCCGTTGAGCCACCCGCCGTTGAGCCGCCCGCCGTCGAGCCGCCTGCGGTCGAGCCACCAGCAGATCCGCCACCGAACACGAAGCCGCCGCCAGAACCGAACCCGCCGCCAGAACCGAACCCGCCGCCGACTGGGCTCGTGCACGTACAAGCCGCGAGCGAACCGTCGGCGTCACACACCTGTGCTCCGCTTCGACCATCGGAGCAGACGCAGGCCGCCGACGAGCCGGGAGTGCACCGTGGCGGCGGAGGTGAGCATGCAAGCGTGGTCGCGAAGGTTGCGGCGACGACAAGAACCAGGCGCTTCGGCTGAGAGGTCATTTGTTCTCCAAGAGGGCTAAGGAAGGCACGCGCGGTCGGTCGCCGAAACGGAAAATCCAGACCGTTTCACTCGCCAACGCACTTCGCGATCGAACCTTGAACGTCGCACATCCCGGCATCGCAACGGCTGCCACCAACACAGAACTGTCTCACACGTCCCCCCTCGGGATTGATGTGCTGATGCAACTACGACGCGGGCGGGGTGCCACCGCCGCGCTTGGTCGGGCCCTCGAGGAGCGCCTCGAACTCCGCTCGGACTTTCGCATTCATCGCGAACTCGAGAATCCCGGCGCCAGCGATCTTCTTCACCGCGGCCTTCACGTCCGCGGCCAGTTCGTTCCGCTTCTTCGTGCTCAGCGGAGCCATGGCGCGAACCGTGTCCTCCGTCTTGTCTGCCGCGGCGGCTGCCTGAGTGAGGGCACCGAGCTGGGTCAGGTCGTCCGGAAGAATGCCCAACACCTGCGCCCGGGCCGGCTTCGCGCGCGCTGCACGGAGCACCGCCTCCGCCGCTCCCAGGACCTTCTTCGGGTTGCGCGTGTCGAGGCGCACGCCGAGTCCGTACTCCTTCTTGTCCGCAGCCGTCGCGTCCTCGTCCTGCTTCACGTTCTCGCGAATGGCCGAGAGCAGCATCACCAGCTTCTCGAACTCCTGCTTCTGCGCTCCCGACGACTGGCCCACGCTCGCGCGGGTCGCGATCTGATTCGGAATCGACGCACCCAGCTCGGTCAGCTTCGCCGCTAGGTAAGCCGTGTGCCCCGCTGGAGTCCGCCTGCTCAGCACCGCGTCGTGCTTCGCCGCGAGGTCATGCGCCTTCAAGCCACGTTGAATGTCTGCGTCGAACTTCCCCATGTGAACTGCCCCCCCTTGTGAAAGGTACCGGTAGGCTACCAAACGCCCCAAACCCCTTGAAAGTGGGCTGTTCGGCTCACACCTCCCGACAGTGGCCACACCGCCCGCGATCAGAGCACCCCTGGCGTTCAGGAGGGCACCGGTCGCGACCGCTGCAACACCCCTCGTGATCAGAGGACCACCGGTCGCAATCGCTGCAACACCCCTCGTGATCAGAGGACCACCGGTCGCGCAGAACCCAACACCCGTTGTTTACGCGTCGACACTGCTCGCGATCACGGGGTCACCAGTCGTCTCCGACGCGACACCGGCCGAGATCAGGGCGACCACCCCGTGGAGCGCCGCGCCACTTCACCTCCCGTCCCCAAGTCTCGTCCTTCGACTCTTTGAAAGGATAGGGCATGGACCTTTTGCCCCGACTACGCTGAGGTCGTCTAATGTCTCAGTCAGCCGCCATCATCAGAACGCCCCGGGGCTTCACGCTCGTCGAACTGATGATCGTCGTGGCCATCATCGGCATTCTCGCGGCCATCGCGATTCCGAACTTCATCAAGTTCCAGGCGAAGGGAAAGCAGTCGGAGGTGAACGCGAACCTCAAGGCGATTTTCTCTGCGCAGAAGGCGAACTTTCCGCACCTCAACGGCTACTGGTCGGACATCGCGGGCATCGGCTTCGCGCCCGAGCGCGGCAATCGCTACCGCTACGACCTCGGCGCGACCGCAGGCACCGTCGCAGGTGGCACCATCGGCGCGTGCGCCGCGGCCAACCTGCAGAACCGAACCACCGCGCTCGCGGCGGCCACCTCTGGCGCGTGCGGCGTGACGGCCGACATCGCTCGCCACGGCGACCAGCTCAACGAAGCCAGCCTCGCGGCGCTGGGTGGCTTTGCTTCCGTTCCGAGCAGCTTCACGCCGGAGTCCTCGAACATGGCCCTCACCGGTCAGGGCGTGAACGGCCCCAACTGCCCCTCGTGTGACTTCGCCGCCGTCGCCCAGTCGAACATCGACAACGATGCGCGCGCCGACGTCTGGTGGGTGTCGTCTCAGATTCTCGAAGCCACCGGCGTCGCGGGCTGCCCGAACATGACCATCGCGCTGATGAATGCCTTCACCTCGGGCACTCCAGCCGACATTCAGAACGACGTCTGCAGCGAGCAGTAGGCCAGTTCTTCGCCCGATGGTCTCGTCGGCTGCGCGCGGTACCACGCGATGGCGTCACGAATCGTCTCACTCAGCGGCGTCGCCTCGAGGCCCAGCAGCGTCTTCGCGCGCGTCGAGTCGACGATGAAGGGCTCGTAGAACATCGACACGTTCTCGGTGAGCCCGCGCAGCTCGGGCACGAACACCCCGAGCACGGGAATCATCATCGATGCGAACGTGCGTGACGGCGCCGAGAGACGCGGAGCCTTCACCCCAGCCTCCGCTGCGATGAGCGACACGAGCTCGCCCGGCGTCGGGGAGCGCGAGGGAGCGTGCAGCACCTGGCCATGCGCGCGCGCGTCGAGCCCGGCCGCCACCAGCGTCTTCGCGAAGTCGGTCACCGACGTCACCGCGTGCGGCAGCGTCGGGTCGGCCATCACCTGCACCTTCGCCGCTCCAGAGAGAATCGGGTCGAACAGCCGCGCGCCTGCCATCGACTCGGTGACGCCGGGGCCAATGAGGTCAGACGCGCGCACGCGAACGATGCGCAGGTCGTTCACCGCCGCGAGCTCGTTCGTCATTTCGACGCGCGTGGTGCTGCGCAGCCCCTTGCCGTGGAGCGGCAGGTCCTCCGTCATCGGCACACCGCCGTGAGGCCCGTAGACGTAGAGGTTCTCGACGACGACCAGCACCGCGCCATTCGCGCGCGCACCTTCGAGCACGCCCCGCTGGAGCGGCGGGAACTGCTCGGGCCAGCGGTGATACTGCGCCGCGTTCGTGCAGTTGTAGACGTGACTCGCGCCCCTGCAGGCGACGCGGGTGGTGGCGGCGTCGGTGGCATCGGCGCGAACGTGCTCCACGCGAGCCTCGAGCCACGACGGGCGAGCGCCGCGCGACGCGAGCACGACGGCCTGCGACCGCGAGAGCAGCTCGGCGATGACGGCGCGACCAACGGGCCCCGAGCCAAAGACGACATGACGATTCGACATGGGTTCCTCCACGAGCCGCGTGAGTGCGGCGTGGAGAAACAGTCGCCCCAAAGCCTCGACCGCGCGTTGGCGCCTCACGACAGACGGCTGTCGTCACACGCCACCATGCTATTTTTCGCCGATGCCGAAAGCGCGAACGCCCACGTACACGGTGGCTGGCTCCACCGTCGCGGCGTTGCTCGGCTACGTGAAGGCGCGCGGGCTCGACCTCACCCACGAACTCGCGCCGTACGGCCTCACGATGGAGGCGCTGCTGAAGCCCGACTTCCGCGTGGCCGTCGAGACCGCCGAGGCGCTGTGGATTCTGGCCGCCGAGCGCATGAAGGAGCCCGACTTCGGCCTTCGCTTCGCCGCGCTGCTCGACCTCGACGGCTTTCACCTCGTCGGCCATCTCGCAGCCTCGAGCACGACCGTGGGTCAAGCCATCGACCGTGTGGTGGAGTTCTCGCGGCTGCTCCACGACGCAGGCCGCACCGAGGCCGAGCGCATCGACGGTGAGGTGCACCTCTTCCCCGGGTGTCGCGGGCTGCCGAAGGCGCCGCCGAATCAGATCGCCGAGTTCAACACCGCGAGCACCGTGGTGCTGGTTCGCTTCATCACGGGTCGCCCCGAGTGGAAGCCGAACGAGGTGCGCTTCTTCCATCCCTCGCCGGCAGACGTGCGGCCCCATCGCGCGCTGTTCGGCGTCACGCCGACGTTCAACCAGGCCGAGACCGAAATCGTCTTCCCCGAGAAGGACCTCACGCTCCCAGTGCGGGTGACTTCTCCGTCGCGCATCGGCCAGTACCTCGAGTCGTACGCGCGCACGTTGCTCGGCCAGCTGCCCGAGAAGCACGACGACCTGCGCGACCAGGTGCTGCGCGCGCTCATCTCGAGCCTCCCTTCGGGCGGCCTCACCATCGAAGCCGCGGCGCAACGGTTCGCGATGACGCCCCGCACGTTGCAGCGCCGGCTCTCCGAGACGAACGACACCTTCAGCGAGCTCGTCGACGAAGCGCGCCTCACGACCGCGCAGCACTACCTCGCCGACGACAAGCTGACGCTGGGCGAGATTTCGTACCTGCTGGGGTTCAACGAGCCGAGCACGTTCCACAAGGCGTTCCGACGGTGGAAGGGCGTGCCACCCGGAGCCTGGCGCGAGCAGGCGCTGAACGCCGCGCACTGACGGTGTCGTCCGCCGCCAATCGAGGGTCGTGAGCGGCCACTGTCGCCATCGTGGTTCAGCGCGACAACAGGGGCATGAACGCACTCGCCCTGTTGCTCCTGCTGGCTCAGACACCCTCCACTCCACCCGCCGCGCCGCAACGTCAGTTCAGCGTGCACGCGTTTCGCTCGCCCTCCATCGGCGTCGAGGTTCGTGAAGGCTTTCTCGCGCTGCACGTCGGCGCCTTTCCGCTCATCGTCGACTCGACGCCCGAAGGCGGCACGCGCACGACCTGGTTCCTGAAGACGGGGCTGACGGCGTACTTCCTTCGCTACGACCTCGGCTCGGGCCGGCCGTCGAGCCTCTTCGCCTCAGCGTCGCTCGTGCAGGGCCTCAACAACGAGTGGAACGTCGGCGCCTCCATCACGCACGGCACCGGCGTTCACGGAGAGTTCGGCGTCGTCTGGGCCGCGTGGCGCGGGCTCGACGTTCGGCTCGGCGTCGGCGCGCTCGTCGGCTTCGACGGCCGCTTCAACGTGCACCCCACCCCCGGTTTCAGCTGGTCCACCGTCTTCTGAAAGGAGCTTCACCCATGCATCGCCAACGTCTCGTCGTCGGTCTCTCGCTCATCGCCTTCCCACTCGCCGTGCAGTTGCCGTTCACGCTGCTGGTCGAGCGCTTCAGCTACCCCGACATTCTGCTGCGCAGCGCAGACGAGGTGCTCACCCGCTTTCACGCTGGCGGCAGCTCGATGGTGTTCACCTGGTACGCCTACGCGCTGTGCACGCTGGGCCTGTTCTTCGTCGCGACGATGCTGCCCGACGTGCTCGAGCAGAACGGCGCGGTCGCGCGGCTCTCGGTGGCGAGCGGTGTCATCGCGGCGCTCTCGCAGCTGTTCGGCCTGCTGCGGTGGACGCTCGTCGTTCCCGTCCTCGCCACGCGGTGGGTCGAACAGCCCGAGCAGCATCAGGCGCTCGAGGTCGCGTACGAGGTGCAGCACCGGCTCTTCGGCGTGCTGCTCGGTGAACACGTCGGCCCGCTCTTCATGGCGGCGTGGACGGCGACGGCGTCGGTGATGTTGCTGAAGGCGAACGCGCCGCGACTCATCTCAGCGGCCGGCTTCGTCAGCGCGGTGCTCTTCATCGGAGGCCTGGGCTCGGGGCTCTCGCGCGCGGTGCCGATGCCGGCCTTCGTGCAGCCGTTGCCGATGCTCGCGGTCATCGCGTGGTCGGTGTGGGCGCTGGCGACGGGCGTGCTGCTCGTCATTCGCTCCAGGGCGCGCGTGCCGGGAATTGCCGGAGCATCGGGCGACCCGGGGCAGCTCGCAGCCAACTCCCGGTGACGAACCGCACGACCGACCTGAACGCGAGCATCACCCGCGAAGACGCTCCTCCCGCTACGAGCCGTTCGCAGCCCTGCACAGCGGGCACGATGCGGGAAGGTGCGGCGCCGGTTTGCGATGCAGGTCGAGCACCGCGCGCGAGACCTCGGCGAGCTCACGACGAAGTTCACGCCGCGCGCCCTTCACCCGCGCCACCGTCATCGAGTCGTAGCGCGTCGTCTGATGGCGCATCCACGCGAGCACCGCCGCCTCGGCCCGACGCTCGATGGGAATGCGCTCGGTGCGCGCGACCGTTCCACTGCCCACCGGCGTCGCATGCGTCGTCACCCGCTTCGCCACCTCGAGCTCGAGCGCCTCGAACGTCGGCGAGAAGCGCAGGAACCGTCGCACCGCGGTCTCGAAGTCGACCACGTACTCCGCCTGCTCCTCCTGCCGACGCTCCACGGCTTTCGCCCGCTTCTTCGCGTACTCGGGCGTCGCCCGCTCGGCCTCGAGCTTCGCCTTCTCGGCGTCGATGGTCGTCTTCGCGGCCCACACGCCTTTCGAGAACGTCTTTCGCCCCACCTTCTCGACGACCGCCCACGTCGGGCCGGCGGCCTTCACGCGACGGGTGAGGCCCGCATCGCCCGGCGGCAGGCAGCTCCAGTCGGGTGGAATCGTGAGCACGCGGCCATCGGGTGCACGCACCTGCTTCGGGTCTTTCGTCGGAGCACACACCAGCGACTGCACGGTCATGCGCCGACAGGAATCACAGCCACGAGCGCTGCACAACCGACGCGTCAGCGTGCCGCGTCGAAACGATTGGCCAGCTCGAGAAATGCGTCGCCCCAGCCCGAGTGAATCGCCACCTCCTGGAGCGGGCCCGTCGGCGCGAACAGAATCGAGACGTCGGGCCGGTTGCCTGCGTCGAGCTCTGCGATGCGCAGGTCGAGCTCGGCCAGCGCATCGGCCTGGTTCTCCCAGCTCGAAAACGTGAAGTCGTTGCCGGGCCGCTGCAGGCGTTCGCGCACTTCGCGGAGCACGGCGCTGAGCGACTCTCTGGGCTCGGCGACGATGACGAAGACGCCATCGCTGCGTCGGCGAAGCACCGCGCCGGGCTTTCGGTTCCATCGCAACAGCTCTTCGGCGAGCAGGTCGTCGAGCGTGACGCGGTACCAGCCTTCATCGGCGAAGCTCCGGCCGCGCGGCAGTTCGGCGACGTAGAGCGTCGAACAGAGGGGACAACGAACGACCCACTTCGTCTTCAGGTGCTCGCCGAACCGCAGGTGCTCGACGAGCTGACTGGTGGCCTGCGCCTTCCCCGACAAGGTGTCCTGGGTGATTTCGCCATCGTCGTTCGTGACGAACCAGGCGCTCGACCCGATGACGCTGCAGATGGAGCAGCGCGCCGGGTCACTCGTGGGTGGTGCCAGCACCCGAGCGAGCACCTCATCGGTGAGCAGCACGTCGGTCTCGGCCATCGCCGCCGATGCTACCTGACGCCTCAGCGCTGGCGGCCTTCGAAGCGACCATCACGCAGGTCGCGCTCGGCGATGGCCGCGGCCTGGGAGAACACGCTCCGCTTCTGGTTCAACGCGAAGCGGTCGACGCGCCCCTGCAGCCGGTCGAGCTGCCGCTGCAGCCCGATGAGCTGCTCGAAGGTGCGGCGGTCGGCGTGGTCGACGCGGCCACGGTGACCGATGCGAAGCTCGGCGAGCTCCTGGGTGATGAAGTCGGCGAACCGCGCATCGAGACGGCGGAGCGCGCGCTCGTCACGAGTGGCCACCGCGAAGTCGAACTCACGCAGCAACGTGTTGGCGACTCGAACGTCGAAGCGGTCATCACGGTGCTCGCGGCGGTCGTCACGCGCCGAGGTGACGGCCAGGGCAGGCGGAGGAGGCACGACCGCCGGCATCACCACGGCAGGCATCGGCGGAGGCGGCACGGGCACCGCCTCGTGCCTTCGGGAATCAGCGAGAGCCAACGACGAGAGACCGACGGCGCCAACGAGCAGGTGCTTCAACATGGTGTTCCTCCTGTGGTGCAGGGCGTTTCGACCGCCTGCGAGGAGATGGACTGGGAACACCGCGGGGCATTCTGTGCAGAAGTGTGAAGGCCCTCCCGTGCGAGGGAGTCGGCGTCAGTGCACCCACGCATCGCGCGGCGCATCGGCCGCCTGCGCGACGAGCAGCCGGTCGAGCTTCGTCACGCGGTCGCGATCGAGCCGCGTGCCCCGCTCCGGAAACCCCAGGCCACGGGCGCCCCACTCGGGGAGAAAGAGAATGGGCGTGGCGTCTCCGTCGTAGCCGAGCTGCACGAGTTGCCCTTTGGGGAACTGGGTGCACTGCTTGTCGCAGCAGAAGAAGGTGTCGCGAACCGTGTAGAGGCCTTCACTCGCGAGCGGCTCGAGCGACGAGGTCCACTCCGCGTTCGGAGCGGTGATGCCCTGCGCGTGCCACTCGGCGCGATTGAGCGTCCACGTGCGGGGGAGGTAGACGCCGGGGCCCGGGTCTCCGTGGTTGTGGAACATGACGAGCCGGCCGGCGGGCAGATTCTCGAGCGCGCGCGTGGTTCGGTAGAGGCCGCAGGGTGGGTGGGTCGCCATGCGGGGTGCAGATAGCAGAACGGGGCGCCCGGTTGCCCGAGCGCCCCGTCTGGTGAGTCAGGTGTTGGTCACTCTGCCTGTGTCTCGGCGTCTTGCGCCTGCTCGTCGCCCGACTTCTTCTCGTCGCCTTTCACTTCTGGGTGCGCAAACTGTTTCGCCGCCTCCAGCCGCTGCTCGACTTTCGCGAGAGCAGACGACATGCGCGCCCTCGCAGCAGCGACGCGTTCCTCGCTCGGCGCTCCGAGAAGACCACGCTTCACGTCGTCGACGACCGTGACTCGGGTCTTTCGAAGCTCGTTGAGCGCACCCTCAAGTCCGCCAGACAGCTCCTCGGCGGTAGCTGCCTGCGGGCCATCCTTCATGGCCTTCAGCAACACCGTCGTGTCTTGCGCATCCTTCGTCAGCTCTGCCTCAGCCTGCAGCCACACCGCCTGCGTCGAGGCCCATTGGTCCTGTATCGGCTTCTGCTGCTCACACGCCCCCAGAAACAGCGAGGCGAGGAGCATGAGCGAAGTGCGCATCATCTCAGTTGATGGTGATGGCCAGGCTGAAGGCCGCGTCGGGCGTCACGGTCGCAGAGTAGTTGCCAATGACGATGAACACCTGCTGAGGCTGGCTGCCCGTGTTGAGCCACGTGAGCGTCTCGTTGCCCCCGCCCGCTCCGTTGTCGACGCTCGCAAGGCAGGAGGCTCCCACCACGCAGTTGGCCGCAGGCCCGGCGACGAAGTTGATGGTCGGGTCTCCCGTCACCGCGGTGATGGCTGCCGTGAGGGTCTGCCCGGCTGGAACCGTCGTCACATACACAAGGTCTTTGCCGGCAAGCGACTGGCACGGCGAGGCATCGGCCGGCACGGTCACGTCTCGCGTGCTCAGAGCGGTCGTGGCGGTCACCTGCGTTCCGTTCACGACGGGGATGGCGTTGAGGCACGTGTCGCCTGCCACCACAGGGCGCACGCTCGCCACCAAGTCGAAGTTACCCGCGCCCGTGGTGCCAGTGAGGCTCGTGCTGTCGACCGAGACGAAGACCTCGGCAGCAGTCGTACCAGCGTTCGACCAGGCGACGGTATCTGCAGCCCCCGTCGAGCCGATGTTGGAGCGGTCGGCACATTGACGGGTGGCACAGCCGTTCAGCCCAACCATCAAGTCCAAGGTCGGGTTGAAGCCCGCGTCAGGCAGAACGGTGACGTCGATGCGCTGACCGGCAGGGACGGTGTAGCGGTAGACCCGATCGCGCCCCCCCGACCCCGCACACGAGAGCGTGGCGTTGTTGAGGTCGTTGTCCATTCCGCTCGTGCTCTCACCCAGCAGGCCACCATCGGTCGGCAGCGCAATGGCAGTCGCACAGTCTTCGCCAGGCACGAGAGGACCCGAGACCTGAGACAGCGAGAACAGGCCTGGTGACGTCGTCGAGGTATCGACGATGAGCAGCGCCGACTGCGGGGTGGTTCCTGTGTTGCTGATGGCGATCGTCTCGAAGCCCGTCGGGCCGGTGGTGGTGACTCGGTCAGCACCGCTGATGCAGGCACGGACGGGCAGCTCGCAGGTCGACGCGGGAGCGGCGACGAGCGAGAGCGACGGATTCCAGCCGGCGTCGGGCGTCAGGGTGAACGTCGTGCGGCCCGGAGGCACACTCACCGTGTACACGCGGTCTGGGCCCGAGAACGAACCTGGCGCGCAGTTCCCGCCGCCGCCGTAGTCGTTCACGAAGCCGTTCATCGACTCACCGTCGACAGGCAGGGTCGGCAACGTGGTCGCAACACTGCAGAACTCGCCAGTCGCTGCAGCCGAGGTCGTCGCGGTGATGGTGAACGAGCCGTCTGCCGCGAAGGTCGAGTGATCGACGATGATGAAGTACGTCTGCGGTTGGCTCCCGCGGTTGGTGACGCGCAGGGTGTCGGCAGCTCCGGCTCCGCCTCCCGTGGTGTTCGCCACACAGGTGCGGCTCTCGCAAGCCGCGCTGTCGGTCGCGACGGAGATGGTGGTGTCGAGCCCCGCGTTCGGGGTGACGGTGATGTCGAGGTTCTGACCGCCAGCCACGCTGATGGAATAGACGGCGTCTGCGCGACCGGTGTTGAAGTTACAGCCAGTGCCCGAGCCGAAGTAGTCGTTGACGAAGCTCGTCAGATTGCCCGGCGTCGCCATGCCCGATGTCAGCGCGATGGGGTTCTCGCAACGGTCGCCCTGTGCAGGGACTCCCGTCGTGAACTGGAAGTTGTAGGTACCCGCGGCCGACGAGTCGACGATGGCGAAGAACTGCTCGGGCTGAGCGGTCGAGTTGAAGCGCGTGAGCGTCTCGACGCGATCGGTCGCCGTCGTTGCAGTGAACGCATTGATGGAGCGAGTGCACGTCCTTGCCGCGCCGTCACAGTTGGCTGGCGGAGCGGGGATGAGGTTGATGGACACGTCGAACCCGGCGTCAGGGTCAGCCCGGAAAACACCTCGCTGACCGGGGGGAATGGTGACGGCCCAGGCCCGGTCGTTTCCCGCAAGGAAGCTGCAGTTCGTGCTTCCGGTGCTGGTGTAGTCGTTGGTCAGGCCCGCCGTTGAAACGGCCAACTCCTGTCCTCCGTCCGGCACGTAGATGTCGGCGAGCGTACAGGTGTCGCCAACGGGAATGGTCGTGACCACTGCAGCAATGTCGAAGGTGCCGCCACCCACCGTCGAGCTGTCGACGATGACGAGCACCGTCTCAGCCACGTTCGTGCGGTTGGTGTAGGTGATGGTGTCGGCCACACCAGCGCCACCGTTGTTCGATGTGGCCAGACACACACGCGCGGTGCAGTCGGCCGCAGTGCGA
>JAACJQ010000021.1 GCA_016879935.1 Archangiaceae bacterium
CACGCTCCACAGAACGGCTGCGTGGTCGACGCCACCACACCGAACACCTGGCCATCGGGCAGCTGAAACCGTTCGGCCGGTGCGCTGCCACGCCCCTCGACGGGAACCGGAAGGCCGCGCAGCGCCGCCACCTGCGTCAGCACCTGCGCACGCGAGACCACGTGCTCGGGTCTCCAGTGCGTCGCGCCGCCCACGTCCATGTACTCGATGAAGCGCAGCTCGGCGTCGAGGGAACGCGCGAACGCGAGCAGCGGCCCGACCTCGTGGTCGTTCACCCCACGCAGCAGCACCGTGTCGAGCTTGAGCCTCGTGAAGCCGACGTCCTTCGCGGCCGCGATTCCCGCGAGCACCTGCGCGAGCTCGTCACGCCGCGCGATTCGCAAGAACGTCGCCCGCGAGAGGCTGTCGAGGCTCACCGTCACCTGCCGAAGCCCCGCTGAATGGAGCGCCTTCGCCATCGACGCCAACCGCACGCCGTTGGTCGTCAGCGCCAGCTCGTCGAGCGGCTTCCGTGCCAGCGTCTCCACCAGCGTCGGCAGGTCGGCGCGCAGCAACGGCTCACCACCCGTCAGCCGCACCTTGCGCACGCCGCTCGCGATGAACGCATCGACGACGCGCGACAGCTCCTCGAACGACAACAGCTCGGGCTGCGGCACCCAGTCGTACTTCGACTCCGGCATGCAGTACTGGCAGCGCAGGTTGCAGCGGTCGGTCACCGACAGGCGAAGGCTTCGAAGCGTGCGCTGGCGACGATCGACGACCATGCAGTTCATTAAGAGCCGAAACCCCGACTGGTCGGTTCTCACCTCTGCAACCGGGTGAAATGACGGCCTCACCGAACCCTGCGCAGGGCTGCCTCGCTCTCACGCCCCATGGGATGGTTCACGAAGCTGCTCGGCCTCGAGACGGAGCCTCACGCGGTGGTTGCGCTCACCGACGAGAACTTCAGGCGCGAGGTGCTCGAGAGCCAGACACCGGTGCTCGTCGACGTGTGGAGCGAGGGCTGCGGCCCCTGCAAGATGCTCGAGCCCGTGGTGATGAAGCTGTCACGCGACTTCAAGGGCCGGCTCAAGGTGGGCGAGCTCGACGTCGCGCGCGCGCCGAGGCTGGCCGCGAAGCTGCGCGTCACGGGAACGCCGACGGTCCTCTACTTCCGCAAGGGCAAGGAGTTCGAGCGCGTCATCGGCTACCGCGCCGACCACTACCATCGCCAGCTCATCGAGCACGAGCTGCTCGAGCAGACGTCAGCCACCCCGACGCGCTGAGCGGCGCCAGCGTTCAGATGACGAAGTCGAGGTCGTCGAACATCGACGAGCTCTGGCCCCGGGGCCGCACTTCGCTCTTCCGCGTGACGACCGAGTTCGCCGGCACCGACGTGGTGACGAACGCGTTGCCCGCCACGATGGAGTGGTGCCCGACGTTCGTCTGCCCACCGAGAATCGTCGCGCCGGCGTAGATGACGACCTCGTCGCCAATCGTGGGGTGACGCTTCGAATCGGCCAGGCCCTTCTCGACCGTCAGCGCGCCGAGCGTCACGCCCTGGTACAGCTTCACGCCGTCGCCGATGTGCGTCGTCTCTCCGATGACGATGCCGGTGCCGTGGTCGATGCAGAAGCGTCGGCCGATGGTGGCGCCGGGGTGAATGTCGACGCCCGTCTTCTCGTGCGCGACCTCGGTGAGGAGCCGCGGCAACAGCGGCATGCCGAGCCGGTGCAGCAGGTTCGCGACGCGGAACACGGCGATGGCGAAGAAGCCGGGGTAGGTGAGCAGCACCTCGTCGACGCTCTTCGCGGCCGGGTCGCCTTCGAAGATGGCGCGCGCGTCTTCCGACAGGCGCTGGTGCACGTCGGCGAGCGAAGCGAAGAAGCGCTCGACGAGCTTCTCGGGCATCGACTGGTGCAGCGTGCTGACGCTGCGCTCGAGCCGCGCGAGTGACTGCTCGAGCTGAATGAGGTCTTCCTGCACCGCGTCTTCGCTGCACACCACCGTCGGCGCGAAGTGCGGGAACAGCACCCCGAGGCACTGCTGGGCGAACTGCTGCGCGAGCGGTCGCAGCTGCGACGGCACGTGGTGTTTTCGGCGCTCGGCGATGAGCCGCTCGATGAGCTCCGGCGGAAGGGTCGACATGCCGACGCTGTTAGCGGCTTGGGCGCCCTTTGAACAACCCTCAGTTCTCGTTCAGGCGTGCTTCGAGGTGCCGCACGGCATCGCGATAGAGCGAGGCGTTTCGCAGCTCGTGGGCCGTCTTGTACGCCGAGAGCGCGCGGTCTTCGTCGCCCTGCAGCTCGGCCACCACGCCCAGGTCGTACCAGGCGGCGGCGTTCTTCGGCTCCGTCTGCGTGAGCTTCGTGAACTCGGCGTCGGCGCCCGCGAGGTCACCCGAGAGCGCGCGGTCGACGCCGGGGTCGAGCGAGCCTCCCGTCTCGACGGCGAGCTCGATGTCGAGGCTGCGCGGCAGCAGCTTTCGCAGGAATCGCCGGGTGGCGATCTGCACGGCCTGCGCTTCGAGTACCTGCGTCGGCGTCTGCAGCACGTTGCCGGTGATGCTGCCGAAGTAGCGCTTGCTCGACAGGGTCTGCCCGGTCGCGTCGAGCGCGTCGATGTCGACGGTGGCCTGCACGATGACGTCGGTCATCGCCCGAAGCAGGTTGGGCGCGATGATGCGCGGCGTGACCGAGGTGTCGACGACCTTCGCGCGAATCACCGTCTGCCCTGCGCACGCACCGTCACAGCGCACCGGCTGCCCGTGTTGCCGCAGGCCCAGCTCGAGCTGCTCGAGCGCGGCTTCGCGGTGCGAGCCCGTCACCTCGAGCCCGAAGGTGGGCCCGGGCAGGGTGAGCGCCGGAGGCAGGTCGCGCACCTGACGCAACGTCGTCTGGCAGGCGGTGGAGCAGCAGAGCGAGGCGACGACGAGGACGAACCGCGTGACGGTCATGCAGCCGACTTCACCACACGGTCAGCGCTTCGCACGTTCGAGCGTGACGGCGACCCGGGTGGTGCCCTGTTGACAGGTCACGACGTCGGAGTGGGGCTGGTACCCCTGCCGCTCGACGACCACGCTCACGCGCTCGCCTTCGGTACAGCTCCAGTCGGACGACCAGGGCGTGGTGCCGACGAGCTCGCCCTTCACCTTCACCTTCGCGCCGTCGGGCGTCGAGTCGACGAAGAGCAGCCGCCCCGGGCCAGGGGTGAGGGTGACGCCGTCTCCCTGCGACGGCGCGATGATGACGTTGGTGGGCTCGGCGCCGGGGCGCTTCGAGAGGCGTGCGTTCACCACGGGAATCGCCACCGCCAGCGTGGCCGCGAAGGCGAGCACCGCCGCGGCGAGTCGCAGGGGAGCGCTGCGAGAGAGGGGGGCGCTCATCCCGCCACCCGGAACGCTTCGTCGAGCGTCGTCAGGCCGTCTGCGGCGCACTGCACGGCCGCCTGGAACAACGGCACCGTGCCTTCGCGCCTGGCGAGCTCGAGCAGCGCCTGCGTGCTCGGCGACGACCGGAGCGCCTCGCGCAGCGACGCCGACATCTCGAGCACCTCGAACACCGCGATGCGCCCGATGAAGCCCGAGCTGCCGCAGGCCTCACACCCGACCGACCGGTAGAACGCGTTGGTGCCGATGCCCTCTGCGGTGAGCCTGGCGGCCTGCTCCGCGGTGGGGGCGACGGGCGCGCGGCACGAGGGGCACAGCTTGCGCACGAGGCGCTGCGAGATGCTCGCCAGCGACACCGACGCGAGAATCGAGGGCTCGACGCCAATCTCGAGCAGGCGGTTGAAGACGCCGGCCGACGAGTCGGCGTGCACGGTGGTGAGAATGAGGTGCCCGGTGAGCCCTGCCTGAATCGCGATGCCGGCCGTCTCGGCGTCTCGAATCTCGCCCACCACGATGATGTTCGGGTCCTGCCGCAGAATCGCGCGGAGGCCCGAGGCGAAGTCGAGCTTCGCGGCCCGGTTCACCTGCGTCTGTGCCGCGTTGGGCAGGCTCAGCTCGATGGGGTCTTCGATGGTGGCGATCTGCGCGTTGCCCTGCCGCGTCGTCTGCAGGTACCTCAGCGCGCCATAGATGCTCGTCGTCTTGCCGCTGCCCGTCGGGCCCGTGAAGAAGATGAGCCCCTGCGGCCGCTGGAGGAAGCGCTCGAGCTGGCTGCGCACCTTCGCGTCGAGGCCGAGGTCGTCGAGCGCCGGCAGCTTTCGGCCGAGGCCGGTGAGCCGAAGCACCGCCTTCTCTCCGTGCTGCGTGGGCAACAACGAGAGGCGCACCTCGACCTGCCCGTCGCTGAGCAGTTGGCTGAACTGCCCGTCTTGCGGTGCGTCGCTCTTGAAGTGAACGAGCTTCGCCACCACCTTGAGGCGGTTGATGAGCGAGGTGCTCACCTGCGGCGTCAGCGTCGACATCGGCTCGAGCTGGCCGTCGATGCGAAACGCCACCTCGGCGCCCAGGTCGGTGGGCTGCACGTGAATGTCGCTCGCGAGGCAGCGCGCAGCGCCTTCGAGCAGCACGTCGAGCACCTGCTCGCCCGACGAGCTGGGCGTGAGGGTGGTGGAGAACGCCGCACGGGTGAGGGAGAGGCGCTGCGGTGACGCGGCCAGCGCCGGCAGCGGGTCGAGGCGCGGTGAGACAGCCGAGCTCAGCGGTCGCGAG
>JAACJQ010000175.1 GCA_016879935.1 Archangiaceae bacterium
GAAGTCGAGCTCGCCTCCCGCGGAGGAGACGCGCGTGCCGCAGGTGCCGAGGCGGCGCTCGGGGGAGCAGCGCGCGGGGCTCAGCTGCCGCGCAGCTCGGGACACCCGGCCTTCGTGAGCGATGCTCCGAGCGCGAACGCCTCGTCGGTGTACTTGGTGCACACGCCGAGCGAAGGTGGCGCAGCTCGCGCGAAACGTGGCCGCTGGCCGACGAGTCACGTCGGCGGGCTTGCCGGTGTCGCACGCGGTGACGCCGAGCAGCGCGCGACCGAGCGTCATCAAGGCCGCGACAGGTGGTCACGACTCCTGACGCCGGGGCGCGCGGTGACCTTGCGCGACGCGCACGTCAGCGGGCCTGTTCGAGCGCCTGCTTCGTCTTCCGCAGCAGCCCGTCGTCGAGTTTCGACGCCTCGAGCGACTTCACGGCACGGCCCAGCGTCACCACCGCTGCGGCCTTGCGCCCGAGCCCGAGCTGCGCGCGGCCCAAGCCGCTGATGGAGGTGGCGTTCCACGGGTCGTCGGGCCCTGCGCTCTCCTCACGCGTCTTCAGCGTCGCCTCGAACAACGGCAAGGCCTCGCCCGGCCGATGCTGATCGAGCAGACACGTGCCCTGGGCCTCGTTGGTCGCGAGCACCTCTTCGTGCGTCGGCCCGTAGGTCTCGACGAAGTGAGCACGCGCGGCCTCGAACGATCGTCGCGCGTCGTCGAGCCGGCCTGCCGCACAAGCGGTCACGCCCATGGAGCGCGTCGTGACGCCAACCATCAACGCCACCTTCGCGCCCTCGAAGATGCCGAGCGCGCGCTGCTGAAGCGCGAGCGCCTCGTCGAAGCGGCCGAGCTCCGTCGCCGCGTTCGACTGCACCATCAACAGCCGCCCCACGTGGGGGTTCGAGGCGCCCAGCGCCTTCTCCTGATCGGGCAGAATTCCGGCGACCACGTCGAACGCCTCCTGCGCGCGATGCAGCGCCATCAACTGCTCCGCGACGCCGTAGTGCGCCTGCCCGACCTTGTAGTGCGAGCGGCCAAGCGACCTCTCGAGCTACACCGCAACGCCTCGCAGCACCTGCACCGCTTCTTCGTAGTGGCCCTGCCCGCCTGCGCTCATCCCGACGTTCGCCCACATGAGCACCGTCTTCGGGTGCGCTTCGCCCTGGTGGGTCTTGCGAAGCTCCCATGCGCGTCGGTACCTCGTCTCGGCGCCGCGATAGTCACCGTTCGTCGAGAGCAGATGGCCCTCCTGGTTGGCCACGCGCGCCTCGAGATCGAAGTCGTCGCCGACGCGGTCGCGCAACGTCGCGGCCTGCCAGCTCCACTCCTGCGCCTCCTTCATGCGACCGAGCTCTTCGAGCAGGAACGAGAGGTTGACGGCCGCGATGACGGCGGTGCGATCGGCGCGGGCCACCAGGGCGCGTGCCCACGAGTCCCGCAACATCGGCTCCGCGCTCGTCAGCTCACCCGCGCCCTGCGTCAACGCGCCGAGCGTCAGCAGCGCTTCGGCCTCGAGCGGCGCCCAGCCGATTGCGTGCGCCTCGAGGGCGGCGGTGGTCGCGATCGGCACACCCTCTTTGAAACGGCCTGCCTCGTTGAGCGCCTGCGCGCGGGCCAGCTCCTGCTCGATGCGTGACACCCGCTCGACGACCTGCGGCTGCTCGGCCCGTGGCGTCGGCGCCAGGAGGGCGTTGGCGTTCGCGCACACCGAGAGCGGCGTGAGCGCGTTCACGGCATCACTCGCGCGCGCGAGCGTGGTGGCATCGGTCGTCGCGAGCACACCCAGCACGCCTTCGACCTCGACGAGCCGTCGATCGAGGCACGCCATTCGCGCGGTGAGGAGCTGGTCGGACTGCTCGCCTTTCACACGCGTCGCCTCGCACGCTTCCCGGTGCATCGCCGCCCAGCCGACCCCGTAGGCATCGAGCCCACGCCTCGCCGACTCGAAGAGCGGACTCCCGCCGAGCCCCGCGAAGTGTGCGGCGAGCGAACGCTTGCGGCTCTCGGGCCAGACAGCTTCGACCCGCGCCGGGCCCGACCCGCACAGCGCCTCGGAGCGATGCAGACTCACGCCCAGCCCGACGGCCAGGAGCACGGCGGCCGCCGTGACGGGCACCGGCCAGCGCTTGCGCGGAGCGGGCTTCAGCGCGGTCATGAGCGCGTCGAGTGATGGGAACCGCTGCGACGGCTCGGCGGCGAGCGCGCGAAGGAGGGCCTGACCGAGCACCGCCGAACCCACGGGGCGGGCGCCAGCCTTCACGAGGTCGGCGCTGTTGCGCGCGAAGGGACGCTGGCCCGCGAGGCCTTCGTAGAGCGCGACCGCAAACGAGAACTGATCGGCCCTGGCGTCGGCGCGCTGCCCCGCGAGCTGCTCGGGCGCCATGTACGCGGGTGTTCCCACGAACGCCCCGGTCGCGGTCGGCAGCTTCTCGGGCTCGAGCAGAGGTGCGAGCTCGGCGGGCCGGGCAGGCTCGGCGACGTCACGCGCGAGCCCGAAGTCGGAGACCCGAACGCGCCCATCGCGGCCGACGAGTACGTTCTCGGGCTTGAAGTCGCGGTGCACCAGCCCGGCCGCGTGGGCCGCCGCGAGCCCCCGACCCGCTTGCAGAAACGCGTCGAGCACCTCGGCCTGACTCCGTGTTCGTGGCTGAAGCCAGGCTCGCAGCGTCTGGCCTTCGACGAACTCCATCGCGATGAAGACGGAGTCTCGAAACGCGCCTGCATCGTGAACGCCGACGAGGTTCGGGTGCCCGACGCGGGCGAGTGACTTGGCCTCGCGGAGCAGGCGCTCCTGCGCCTCGGCACCTTCGGCGAGCGGGTGCAGCAGCTTGATGGCGACCTTGCGATCGAGCACCGGGTCGTAGGCCGCGTAGACCTGGCCCATGGCGCCCTGGCCGACGAGGTCGAGCACGACGTAGCGGCCGACCTGAGCGCCACGAACGAGCCTGCCTTCGGAGCGGGTCGGTGCGGTGGTTCGACTCACGAGGCCGGCGACGGCGACGCGGCAGCGCTCGCACTCGACGAGGTGAGCCTCGATGGGCGCGCGGTCGGGAGACGAACCCGAGACGAACGCCATCAGCGCGCTCTCGGAGGGACAAGGCGAGGTCACGGCGGAGCACTCCACCATGGGGCGATCAGCGGAGCGAGAACGCCCCCTGGTACAGCTCGACGCAGTCCCGGGCGGCCGACGTGCTGGTGAAGTCGAGCTCGCCGCCGGGGTAGTAGACCCGCCGCGCGCCGCTGAGCTGACAGTGGCCCAGGCGTCGCTCCGGCGGACAGCGGGCGGGGCTCCACGAGCCGCGAGCTTCGACGCAGCCCGCCTTCAGCGACGACTCACCCAGGCCAAAGGCCTCGTCGGTGTACTCGGTGCACACGCCAAGCGACGTCGTCACACAGCTCGCGCGAAAGACCGGCGGCGGACGGGTGAACGAGGCGGTCACCTCGACGGGGCGCGAGGCGTCGCAGCCAGCCATCAGCAGGAGCAACCCACAGGAGAGCGTTCGAATCAGCACACCTCACCGACGGGTCGGGGCGGCGTCGTTTTGCGTGCACTCGAAGCAGGGGTCGGGGGTCGTTCCCGCATGCCGACGGACCTCGAGCTCGCTGCCGCAGCCCTCGCTGGAGAGATCAAGGCCTTGGAGGCCTTCGACGCCCTGGTGCGCTCGTTGTCCGTGAGCGACGAAGCCCGCCAGGCAGTGCGTCAACGGGCCCTCGTCGAGGGCAAGCTGCGTGAGTTCGACGGCCGTGGCTCGCTGCGCTCGTGGCTCAAGACCGTGGCCATGCGGCTCGAGGTCGACCTGAAGCGCGCCGTTCGTGAAGACGCGGTGGAAGACCGGGTGCTCGACGCCCTGCTGCCGCCGTCGACCCACCTCGAGGCCGAGCTCGTGGTGTCGGAGTCGCGCAAGCTGCTTCGTGAAGGCATGCGTCACGCCCTCGAGGCGTTGACGGAGCGCGAGCGCCTCTGGGTGCAGCACCACTACCTCGACGGCATGACGCTCACGGCCATCGGCCAGCTCTACGCGGTGGCTCCCTCGACGGTGATGCGCGCCATCGACAAGTCGGTCACTCGGCTTCGCGCCCTCGTCCAGCAACACCTGCGTGACACGCACCAGCTCGGCCTCACCTCACTCGACAGTCTGGTGCGGGCCGGCGTCGCCTAAGCTCGGCGTCGTGACGTGCCCTTCCGAGAACGACCTGCTCGCCTTCGTCGCAGGCGCGACCGAGAACCGCGGCGACGTCGAGTCCCACCTGGTTGGGTGTGAACGTTGCCGCGTCGCGGTCGCGAACCTCGTCTCGCAGACCGCAGCGCCTTCGCGTCCCTCTGGCCTGCAGCAGCGTGGTGACACCGTCGGCCGCTACGTCGTGCTCGAGCTCGTCGGCGAGGGCGCCATGGGCCGCGTGTACGCCGCGTACGACCCGGTGCTCGACCGCAAGGTGGCGCTGAAGCTGTTGCACCCGCTCGTCGACGGGCCCGAAGGGCAGCAGCGGCTGCTGCGTGAAGCGAAGTCACTGGCGAAGGTGGCGCACCCGAACCTCGTCGGCGTTCACGACGCCGGAGCGTTCCGCGACTCCGTCTTCATCGCCATGGAGTTCGTCGACGGCACCACCTTGCGCGCCTGGCTCAAGGCCGAGCGGCGCAGCGAGGCGCTCGTCGTCGATGCGTTTCGGCAGGCGGCACGTGGGCTGGCCGCGGCCCATGACGCCGGGCTGGTGCATCGCGACTTCAAACCCGAGAACGTGCTGGTGGGCGCCGATGGGCGCGTTCGTGTCTCCGACTTCGGGCTCGCGCGCGAGACAGGAGCAGCGCTCTCGGTGACGTCACTCGAGGCGCCTGCCCTCACCGACCCGGCGTCTCTGCAGACCGCCACCGGCGCGCTCGTGGGCACGCCCGCGTACATGGCGCCCGAGCAGCTCCTGGGCCACCGAGCCGACGCGAAGGCCGATCAATTCGCCTTCTGTGTGGCGCTCGCAGAAGCGCTCTCGGGCGCGCGCCCGTTTTCGAAGAACACGCTCGACGTGGTGAGCGGCGGCGCGAAGCTGACGGGCCCGGCACGCGTGGTGAGAGCGCTGGCGAAGGGCCTCTCGGCGACGCCCCAGAAGCGCTTCGCGTCGATGCACGAGCTGCTGTCGGCGCTCGAGCCGCGCCGCGTACGACCCCTCACGCTCGTGTTGCCGGCGGTCGCGGTGATGGCCCTCGGCGCGGGCGTGGTGGCGTCGGTGCGGCAGCGCAACGAGCTGTGCGCCTCGGGCCCGGCACGCGTCGCCGCCGTGTGGACGACCGATCGCCGCCAGGCGCTCGAGCGGCACTTCTCGTCGCTCGGCGGCGTGAGCACCTTCGCGCGCATCGCCGACGAGCTCGACCGGTGGGGCACACAGTGGGCCCAGGTGCATCGCGAGGCCTGTGAAGCGACCCGGCTTCGCGGCGAGCAGTCCGATCAGTTGCTCACCGTGCGCATGGCCTGTCTCGAGCGCCGCCTCGTCGAGGTCGATGGTGCGCTCGGGGTGCTGGCGACGACCGACACCAATGCCCTGCCCCGCGCACAAGACGCCGTGCTCTCGTTGACGCCGCTCTCGGTCTGCTCGAACGCGACCGCGCTCCTCTCGCCGGCGCCTCGGCCCGAACAGCCCGCCGTGCTCTCCCGCGTCGAACACGTCGAGCGTGAGCTGGCGCGTGCGCAGGCACTGAAAGACGCGGGCCGCTTCAAGGAGGGTCTGCCCATCGCGACCTCGGCCGCGCTCGAAGCGCACTCCATTGGCTGGGCGCCGCTCGAGGCTGAAGCGCTGCTGGTGCGTGGGCAGCTGCTCGACGGCGCTGGTGACTATGCGGCCGCCGAGCCGACGCTGCGTGACGCCTGGGCGCGCGCACACGCCGCGAAGGACGACCGCCTCGCCATGCTGGCCGCCATCGAGCTGGCCTTCGTCTTGAACGAGCTCGCCCGCATGAAAGACGCCGAAGAGTGGGTCTGGCAGGCCGAGGCGCTGCGGCCCCGCATCGGCAACGACTGGGAGATGGACTCGAAGATCGCCACCCAGCAGGGTCACCTGCTCTTCACGCGCACCGACTTCGCTGGCGCGGAGGTGCGCTACCGCACGGCATGGGAGCTGCGCCGCGATCACCAGGGCCCGTCACACCCGAAGACCGTGACGATGCTCGCGAACCTCGCCAACGCCATCGGCGGCCAGGGCCGCTACGAAGAGTCGGTGAAGCTGCTCATCGAGAGCGCGACGCTGCTGGAGCAGTCGTTGGGCCGCTCGCATCACAAGGTCGGCCAGGCCAACAACGCGGTCGCCGAGAAGCTGGTCGCGCTGCATCGACCCGCCGAAGCGCTGGCGCGCATCGACGCCATCTTCCCCGAGCAGGAGCAGGTGCTCGGCCCGAAGAACCAGTACGTCGCCCGCCTGCAGCTGGGCCGCGCCGAAGCGTTGCGGGCGCTCGAGCGAAACGACGAGGCGCTCGTCGCGTACCAGAAGGCCCTGGCGACGTTCGAAGCGGCGTCGATGCCCCTGATGGTGGGGGTGACGCTCTCGGCCATCGCAGCCACGCACTGCGCGACCCATCACCTCGACGACGGGCTCGCGGCGGCGCACCAGGCCAGGAAGTTGTTCGTCGACACGTTCGGCCCCGAGCATGAAGAGGCCACCGTCGCGCTCGAAGTCGAAGGCGAGTGTCTGTTGTCGAACGGCCAGGCGAAGGCCGCGCTCCCCGTCTTCACGCAGGCGCTGACAGAGCGGGAGAAGGCTCAGGACGCTCCGTGGGAAGCGATGGCGGTGAGTGGCCTCGGGCGCACGCAGCTGGCGCTTGGCCAGAAGGCGCTCGCGGCCACCACACTCGAGCGTGCGGTGAAGTCACTCGAAGCCTCGAAGCTCGATGACGAGCTGCTCGAGAAGACCCGCAAGGCCCTCGCGGCGGCGCGCTGACCTGCGACAGCCAACGCATGGGAGCCATGCGTCTCAGCAGCCCGCAACGTTCGGGCACGCATTGGGTTTGCTCCGAACCACGGGGAGGAACACACGGAATGGCGATGACGCGGACGGTGCTGGTGCTGGGGTGTGTCGCGGTGATGGCGTGTGGTGGTGGCGGTGGGAACGACGCAGGCTCCGCGTCGGCAGGTGGCTCCGCGTCGGCAGGTGGCTCCGCGTCGGCAGGTGGCTCCGCGTCGGCAGGTGGCTCCGCGTCGGCA
>JAACJQ010000176.1 GCA_016879935.1 Archangiaceae bacterium
CCCTGGGCCGTGGTGATGCCGAGCGACTCCGCGCGCTGCTGATCGAACTCCTGCGTGGCCGTGAGCAATTCGCGAAGGTTCTCGGCGCGGGTCAACGCGTCGTCGCTCCCTTCGGCGAGGTAGCCCGCGAGCATGCCCGTCTTCTCGAGCATCACCTCGACGGCGCGCGTGACCTCGGGTGCCTGCTTCGCGAACGCGACGAGCTCGTCGATCAACACCTTCACCGGAGCGAGCCGCCCCTGCTGCCCACGGTTGAGCGTCTCGATGCGACCGACCTCACCCAGCGCCTCGTACAGGCTGATGCCCGCGTCGGCCGCGTACGACTTGAGACGATCGACGGTCGTCTCGCCGATGCCGCGAGGGGGCACGTTGATGACGCGATCGAGATCGGCGTCGCTCTTCGGGTTCACCATGAGCCGCAGGTAGCTGGCGGCGTCTTTGATTTCGGTGCGCTCGTAGAAGCTTCGGCCCGAGACGAGCACGTACGGAACACGCGACAGGCGAAACACCTCTTCGAGCACTCGGCTCTGCGCGTTGGTGCGGAAGAAGACCGCCATCTGATCGAAGTCGGCGACGCCCTGGTTGCGAAGATCGTGGAGCTTGAGCGCGACCGACTGCGCCTCACCACGTTCGTCGCGCGCCGCGATCAGCTCGAGCGTCTCGCCCTTCGCGCGGGCCGACCAGAGCTTCTTCGGCATGCGCTTGCGGTTGCGCTCGATGACCGCGTGCGCCGCCTCGAGGATCGTCTGATCGCTGCGGTAGTTCTGCTCGAGCTTCACCACCAGCGCGCCCGGGTAGACGTTCGGGAACGAGAGGATGTTGTCGACCTCGGCGCCGCGCCACCGGTAGATGCTCTGATCGTCGTCGCCGACGACCACGAGGTTCGAGTCGCGCGGCACCCCGTGGCGAATCGCGTCGGGCGAGCCGGGCGGCGGAGCGAGCAGCCGCAGCAACGCGTACTGCACCGGGTTCGTGTCCTGGAACTCGTCGACCAGCACGTGGGCGAAGCGATCCTGGTAGCGGCGGCGAATCTCTTCGTTCGTCGACAACAGCTCGACGAGCAGCAGCAGCAGATCGCCGAAGTCGACGGCGTCGGCCGCGCGCAGCAGGCGTTGATAGCGGCGGTAGATGCGCTGCACCGTCTGCGCCTTCGGGTCTCCGCCCGGCTTCATGGCGTCGGCGAGGCGGCCCTGGTTCTTCTCGGCGTCGATGCGAGAGAGCACCTCACGCGGCGTCATGCTCGACAGCTCGATGCCCTCTTCGCGAATCGCGCGCTTCACCAGCGTGAGCTGATCGCCGTCGTCGTAGATGACGAAGCTCTTGGTGAGGCCCACCGACTCGGCTTCGCGCCGCAGCAACATCGCGGCCGCCGAGTGGAACGTGCTGACGAACAGCCCCTGCGCCTGCGCGCCGAGGAGCGTCTGCAAGCGCTCCTTCATCTCGCGCGCGGCCTTGTTGGTGAAGGTGACCGCGAGGATCTTCCAGGCCGGCACCTTGCGCTGGGTGACGAGGAAGCCGATGCGCCGGGTGATGACGCGCGTCTTGCCCGAGCCGGCGCCTGCGAGCACCAGCAACGGTCCACGGTCGTGCAGCACCGCGTCTCGCTGCGGAGGATTGAGATCGTCGAGCAACTCAGACTGCGCGATCACGTCAGGACTCCGGCGTCGAGGCGGGCTGCGACGGGTCGTGAACGCCCGAGATCGACGACGACTCGTCGACCGGCGCGTCGGTCAGCAACACGCCACGGCGCAGCAGCTCACCGAGCGCGAGCTCGACCTCTTCGTACGGCAGGCTCACCGCGTCGGAGAGATCGGCCACGCTCTTCGGCGCCTGACGCAACGCCGTCAGCACCTTGAGCTCCTTCTCGTTCGCGACGCGGGTGAAGAGCAGCGACAGCTCGGGGTGCAGGTGCAGGCGGTTGGGCTGAGAGACCGCGTCACGCATGCGCGCCGAGAGCCACGACGCCATGGCTTTGCCCGCGCCGTCGGCCGTCTCGAACAGCCACGGCGCCTGGGCGGGCACCTTGTCGATCTCGCCGGGCACGAAGAAGCCTTCGCCGGCCGACGAGAGCAACGACTCGAGCGCCATCGAACCGTCGATGCGCATGCTGCCCGTCTGCGCCGAGGCCTTCAGCATCTGCCCATGCGCGACCTCGACGACGAAGCGGCCGATGGGCTCTTCGATGGTGAGCGTGCCGACGAGATCGAGCTCGGCGATCGCCCGCAACGTCCACATGGCGCCGAGCAGGCGCAGGTCGATCGCCGTCTTCTCTTTCCGGGCCAGCGACTCCCAGGCGTCTTTGCGGGGCGAGAGCAGCAGCTCGAGGGTGTCGAGCACGGGCTTGGCGCGGCCGGTCTTCTTCAGGTAGGCGCGGGCCCCGGCCCTGGCGATCTTCAGCGTCTCTCGCAGCTCGTCGTGCGCGGACAGCACCAGAATCGCCGACTCGCGCGCGGTGACGTGCTGCCGCAGCTGCCGCATGAGGCCCCACCCATCGAGGCCCGGCAGGTTCAGGTCGGCCACGACGACGTCGTACGCCTTGCTCGTGGCCTTCAGCAGCCCCTCGATGCCGTCAGCCGCCCCGTCGATCTCGGCGAACGGAGCGAGCTGCTTGAGCAACAGCCCCCGCAGCGCGTCGTCGTCTTCCACCACGAGCACGTGGGCCTTGTACGAACCACCGGGCACCCGGTGACGGCCCGTCGTCTCTTCGCCAGGAATCCACCGCGCCGGCGCGTCATCGAGGCTCAGAATCTCTTCGAAGGCCGCGTCGCCTTCCGTGCTGCCGAGACGAACCGACGAGAGCTCACCCTGCTCGAAGCGCGCCCGACCCTCGAAGGGCGTGTCCGGGTAGAAGAGCACCGTTCCCGAGAGGTGGCGGCGGCGGGCCCAGGCGACGAGCCGCGCCTTGATCGACCCCGTGTGTACGCGGCTCTCGTTGAGTTCGTCGAGCAACGCGCGCGCCCGTTCACCAGCGTCGAACTCGACCGTGCGCGCCCAGAGATCGACCGCGCCACTCCGGAGCCAGTTGAGGGCCTGCGGAACCGAGACCTCCGACAACAGCCCGACGACGGGAATGTCGAAGAACGGCCCCTGGGCGCGAAGCTTGAGTGCCACCTCGCGACCCGTCGTCGCCGGCAGCCACTCGTCGAGGATCAGCAGGTGCGGGCGCCAGTCGGTGAGCGTGCGCGAGAGGGTCGCGACGTCGGGCAACGAACGCACCTCGAACCCCGCGGCGACCAGCTTGTTTCCAAGCTCGGTGCGCGAGGTGAGATCGTCGTCCACGAGCAAGATGCGCATGGCGACGGGGTCGAGGGATTCTGCCGTGTCCGACTTCATCCGGGCGTCGAGAGATAGCGTTTCCCGCCTCGCGTGGCACGCCTTCTCGGGCAGTTGTTGGGGTATGGGTCGGCCGCCGAAATGTTGATCGTCCACCCTCACTTTCACCCCAGGCGCACGGGAGTCACGGCGCACGTCGAGC
>JAACJQ010000177.1 GCA_016879935.1 Archangiaceae bacterium
CCCGAGTGCACGCCGCTGGGCCCGCCGAGCTCGGGGTGGAAGCGGCTGATGCCGAGGGCGCCGTCGCCGCCAGACGACTTGCCGACGAGCGCCCGCGCGGTGCCCTTGGTGACCGTGCGGAAGGTGCGATCGACGAAGGCGACGAGATCGCGCGCCACGTAGTCGCGGTAACGGCCGATGCCTTCGCTGTTGATCCACTGCGAGCCGCCGAGCGAGGTCCACCCGTCGACGAAGACGCCGATGCACGGCGGCAGGCCCTGCTGGGCGATGAGGAAGTCGAGGCGCTCGGGCACGGTGCGCGTGAACGGAGACGTGTTCAGCCACTGCAGGCCGTTGCCGCTGAAGCCGTGCAGGAAATACACGACCGGGTAGCGCTGCTCGGGGCTGTCGGCGTACCCGGGCGGCAGGTACACGGGGATCGTGCGCGTCGATGGATCGTTGAGCGGGTTGCCTTCGAGTGAACCTGCGAAGACCTGGAAGAGCTGAATCGTCCCCTTCATCACTGCTGTCCCTTCTTGCCGAATCGCTTCATCACTTCCTGGAGATCGAGCCACGCCAGCCGCTTCTCTTCAGGCTGACGCAGCAGGTACGCGGGGTGGAACGTGGGCATCAGCGGAATGCCCTGGTACTCGCGCCACTGGCCACGCAGCCGGGTGATCGAGGTCTGATCGCGCAGCAGGGTCTGGGTCGCGAACTTGCCGAGCGCCACGATCACCTTCGGCTGCAACGACGCGAGCTGCGCCTTCAAGAACGGCTCGCAGGCCTCGATCTCGTCGGGCTCGGGGTTGCGGTTGTTGGGCGGGCGGCACTTCACGACGTTGCAGATGTACACGTCGTCGCGGGTGAACTTCATCGCCTCGATCATCTTCGTGAGCAGCTGACCGGCCTTGCCGACGAAGGGCACGCCCTGGCGATCTTCTTCTTCTCCGGGGCCTTCACCGACGAAGACGAGCTCGGCGCGCGGGTTTCCCGAGCCGAAGACGATCGTGCTGCGGCCATTGCAGAGCTTGCAGCGCTGACAGTCTCCGAGCTCGCGGCGAATCTCGTCGAGTGGGCGACGCGCGATGGGCGCCTCTGGGGGCTTCACGATCGCGGGAGCCGCGGGCTTCGCCTGCTGCACGGGAGCCGCTGCTTTCGCGACAGGGGCGGGAGCCTTCGCGACCGGAGCCGCAGCGGCCGTCTTCGCCGTTCGTTCGCCCAGAATGGAGCGGGATCCATCGGACTCCTGCCACGCGAGGTGGCGGCGAAGCTCGGTGGCGATCTCCTTCAGTTCGTCTGACATCGCGATCACCCTACCCCGTGCGTCGAGTGGAGGCGCGGGTGAAGCAGGCCCCAGAGATCTTTCGCCACCTCGCGTTTGGTGCCCGTGCTGCGAAGGGCCTCACCGGCGCGATCGAAGACGATCACCGAATTGGTGTCGGTGCCGAACCCCGCGCCCGCCTTCGAGACGTCGTTCGCGACGATCAGATCGAGGCGCTTCTTCTCGAGCTTGCCCTTCGCGTAGGCCTCGACGTCGTTCGTCTCGGCCGCGAAGCCGACCAGCAGCGGGCGCTTCGGGTTGCCGTGCACCTTCGCCGAGGCGGTGGCGAGCACGTCGGGCGTGCGCACGAAGGTGATGGTCTGCGGCCCATCGCCCTTCTTCTCCTTCACCGCACTCACCTGCTCGGCCTTCCAGTCGCTCACCGCGGCCGCGGCCACGAAGACGTCGACGGACTCCACGCGCGACATCACGGCGGCCAGCATCTCGTCTGCCGTGGTGACTCGAACGACCTCGACGCCCTTCGGAGCGGGCGTCTCCACGGGGCCCAGCACCACGGTGACGATCGCGCCCTGCGCACGCGCCACCTCTGCCACGGCGAGACCCATCTTCCCGGTCGAGGGGTTCGAGATGAACCGCACGGGGTCGAGCGCTTCTCTCGTCGGCCCGGCGGTGATCAACACGCGCTTACCCGCGAGGGGGCCACTCACCGCGAGCGTCACCGTCGCCTGCACGATGTCTTTGAGCTCGGCGAGCCGGCCCATGCCCACGTCTCCATCGGCCAGCGGACCCGACGCCGGGCCCACCATGCGGTACTTCGGCTGCGCGAGGAGCGCCGTCACGTTCGCCTGCGTCTCGGCGTGCTCCCACATGGCGGTGTTCATCGCCGGCGCGAGCAACACCGGGCCGCGAAACGCGAGCAGCGTCGTCGTCACCGCGTCATTCCCGAGGCCGCCTTTGATGCGTGCGAGCAGATCGGCCGTCGCCGGAGCGATGACGAACAGATCGGCCCACTTTGCGAGCGTGAGGTGGCCGTAGTGCTGGTCCTGCGCGGAGTCGAAGGTGTCGGTGAACACCGGGTGCCCCGACAGGTTCTGCATCGTGAGCGGCGTGATGAACTCGCACGCGCCCTTCGTCATCGCGACCCGAACCTCGGCTCCGGCGCGGCGCAGCTCACGAACGAGATCGCAGGCCTTGTACGCCGCGATGCCGCCACCGACCGCGACCGCGATGTTCCGACCCGACAGGGGCTCCGTCATGTGACGGGAACTATCTCAAACTCACTCGATGATCTGCTCGGCGTTCTGTGGGCTCGGCTGGAGCAGCTCGTCGAGGTTCTTCTGCCCGCGGTCGAGGTTCTCCATGGAGTCGGTGAACGCGCGCTCCGACACGTGGTTCATTCCCATGGAGTCGCCGATGCTCGCGAGGCTGGGCGCGCTCACCGTGACGTTGGCCGGCGACCCGCGTGAGAGCGTGACGTTCGAGGTGACGACCTCGGTGCCATAGACGGCGTGAACGGCCCACGGCCCGCAGGCGACGCCGCGTGCCACGAACGTGGTCCCGTCGAGGCCGAGCGAGACGATGCCGGCTGGCACCTGCGAGAGCTCGTAGAGCATGTCGGGCCCGGGCTCCCAGCGAGTCCCGGGTGGAACGAGCATCACCGACGAAGGAATGGGCACGCCGCGTACCGTGATCTCGCACGCGTCGTCGGGAACCCCGAGGTCGACGCGCTGGGTACGTCCGGTGACCAACACCGACCTCGACGAACGCGCGGCGCGGGTACCGAAGAACCAGTTCCCCGGCGCCAGCGCGATCGAGAACTGACCTCGATCGTCGGTGTCGACCTGCACCTCTTCGCCACCCGGGCCGCGCGCGGTGACCGACGTCACCATCGGCCGGCCGCCGGGGCCGCGCACCGTGCCTTCGACGCGGGTCGCCGGGAGCAACACGAGCTCGACGTTCGTCTTGCCGGCCGGCACCTCGACGATCGTCCCCAGATCGCCAGCGCGTGCTTCGATCGAGAAGCCCTTCTCACGATCCATCAACTCCGCCTCGAAGTGCCCTCTCGCGTCGGTCAGCACCTCGGTGAGCGAGAACGCCGGCGAGATCACCCGCACCGACGCCACCGGCTGCCGGTTCTCGTCGACCACCACGCCGGTGAACGGCTCGTAGCGCTTCAACACCACGTCACCGACGTCCTTGCGGCCCTTCACCTCGACGCGCCCCCACAGCCGGCTCGTGGCCTCTTCGATCACGATCACGCCGTCGACGTCGGGCTCGATCTCGAAATGGCCGTCCTCGGTCTCGAAGAGCGAGCCGTTGGCGGTGAAGGCCGTCACGATCTTGCCTGCATCATCGACGACCCGGCCCGTCACCATCGGCGCGTACAGCAGCTTCACGGTCTGGTTGGTGGTGCCGGACTTCAACGACGACGGCACGAGCTTCGCGGTGGGCTGACCTTCGAGCGTGAGCTCCACCGTCTCTCCGGGCTCGAGGCCCGTGAGCGTGAACGCGCCCTGCTCGTCGGTCTCGGCCATGCGCTGACGGGGCCCGCTCGCGACGATCAGCGAGTAGCTGACGGGAGCGCCCTCTTCGTCGATCAGCTTGCCCACGATCTTCGCCGACGGCTGGAGGCGCACCGTGAGCTGCGCGGTCTCGCCGCTCCGAATCACCTGCTCGGCGTGGGCGGGCAGAAAGTCCTCCTCCGAGCCCTGGCCGTCGACCTCGACGCGGAACTCGCCCGGCAACAACTGCTCGAAGGTGAGCTGCCCCGTCTCGGTCGTCTCGCCGAAGTCGGGCTCGGGGCTCTCGGCGCTGGCGATCATCACGCGCACCGCCGCGGCCGGGTTGCCGTCGACGCCAAGCACCGTCACCACGAGCTTGCCGAGCGGCTGCAGGGTGAGCACCACGTCGGGGCCAGGCACCTGCGCCGTCGCGCGGGCGACCTCTCCTTCGGGCCCCACGGCCTCGAGCTGCCACGGCCCCTCTTCGTCGACATGCAGCTTGAACACCCCGCGCTCGTCGGTGATCGCGCCGCTGGGCTCGTTCGGCAGATCGGCGCGCACCTGCACCGTCACCTCGGGCACGGGCTGGCCCTTCGAGTCGACGACTCGTCCCGTGACGAACGGCGCTTCGGCGAGCACCACCTCGAGATCGGTGTCTCCCGGCTTCAGCTCGATCGATTGCGCACGCGACTTGAAGCCGGCCGCCGTCACGCGCACCACTGCCGGGCCCTCTGCCATCGGCCCCAGCTCGAGCCGCTGGCCCTCTTCGTACGCTTCGGCGCTCACGGTGGTCGACGGCGAGGTGAGCGTCGCCGAGACGTTGGGCACGGGGTTTCCCATCGAGTCGATCACCGTCAACAGCAACCGGCCCGAACGCCGCACCTGCAACGAGAGCGTCAGGCGCGCGCCTTCGTCGAGCAGGCCTTCTCCGCTCCCGAGAAAGCCCGGCTCGACGACCTGCACCGAGACGAAGCCTGGGTGCTGCAGCTCGAGCAGGCCCCTGCCGTCGCGCACCTTCACCGTGCGGCGGTGACGCTTCATCACCTCGACGCCGAACGAGCCGAGCGACGCTGCGGCGGTGACCTCGATGGAGCCCGGGCGACTCAACGCGACCGGAATCTCGGAGCTCGTGCCATCGATCGACAGCGCGACGGGGAAGCGATCGTCAGCCTCGAGAATGAGCCACTGCGCCCGGCCGCCCGGGAGCCGGACCTGCCCGCTCGAATCACTGCGCAGCTCGGAGACCGCCCCGGTCGCGAGATCGAGCACCGTCGCGCGGGCTCCGTTGATCGGTTCGCCTCCCACCTCGATGGCCGTCACGGTGACGTCGGCTGGGTGCTGGCCGTCGATCACCTGCACCACCACCGTTTCGTACAGATCGAGCTGCACGAACTGCGGTTTGCCCGGGCGGTCGACGACGATGAGCACCGAGCGCGGCCAGGTGCGCGCCGGGAACGTCACCATCCCCTCCTCGTTCGACACGCCTTCTCCCAGGGTCTCGGGAGTGTGTTTGCCCTTCCGCAGCTCTGCCGCTCCGCGAGTGATGTGCTCGAAGTCGTCACACTCGACGAGCTCGTGATCGTCGGGAGTTCTGCGCTCCACCGTCATCGGCGAGCTGACGATCTTCACGCTGGCGCCGACGATGGGTTCGTCTTTGTCGTCGACGAGCTTGAGGCTGCGCGGGCTGGCGACCTTCGCGGGGCCATCATCACGAGGCTGGGGCTCGTCATCGCCTTCCCAGAACCACTTCGAGTGGCGCTTCGGGCCCGCCGCTTCTTCCCCAGCTTCGTTCGTCTCGTCGTTCGACGCTGGCGGAGCCGTCGCGATCTTGTACGCCCCGAGCGCGATCGCCACGACGACGAGGCCGCCACCAAGCAGCAACGGCAGCTTCGATGAAGCAGGCGAAGTGCTCATCGAACGAGGCTCACTTCAGCCTGCGAGGGAACATCGATCGGCACGAGGGCCGGGCCCGACTCCGACGCGGCGTGAAAGCTCGACCACACCAGCGTGTAGTGGCCAGGCGCGATGCCAGTGAGCGTCACGCGATCGGTCAACGGCTGGAACACCATCTGCGCCCACGAAGAACGCATCAGCTCCATCGGCGGATTCCCGACCGAGCGAACGTCGCCACGCACGAGCCAGAGCGCATGGCCCGGCTCGGGCTTGACTCGCACGGTGAGGCTTGCAGTTCCAGGCGCGGGGCCGAAGTCGAGGCGCGTCTGCGGGCCGGTGACCTCGGTGACGAGCGCGACGGGATCGGCCGAGACTCGCGGCACGCCGGGGCCGTTCATCACGAAGCGGTAGCCGCCGGGAGCGACCTCCATCGAGTACGAGCCATCGGCTCCAGTGACGACCGAGACGGGCTCGCTGCGATCGGTGTGGAGCCCGGCGATCTCGACCCCGCGCGCCGGCGTTCCATCGGCCAGCCACGCCGTGCCCGACAACGTCACGCCCGGCTTCAGCGTCAGCTCGATGCCCTGCAGGTTGTCGGTCGTCGCGACGTGCGTGGCGGTGCGGCGGCCTTTCTTCGCCACGAGGTGCATCTGGTACTGGTACGGCGGGCGCGACAGGCTGAAGCGCCCATCGGCGCCGGTCATCACCGATTGCTCGCAGCTGTCACACGAGACGACGGCGTCGGCGACCCCACCACCAGACTCGTCGCGCACGATGCCGGTGATCTGCGGCGTACGCTTGAGATCGAAGTCACCCAGGTCGGGCGTGTTCGGGCGATCCGCGATGAGCGGCTCGAAGCCTGCCGACTCGATGGTGAGAATCACGCGATCATCGGTGGCCGGCAGTGGGTGCTCGAAGGTGCCGTCACTCGACGAGATCTCGTGGCCGTCGATGCGGAAGCGCTTGAGCGGCTGGCCGGCACCGAGCACCCGGCCGCGGAAGATCGGTTGCCGCTTGACGGTGACCTTCACTGAAGGCCCACCTGCGGTCGCCATGACACGCTCGGTTTGATCGAAGCCACGCTGGCTGACCCGCACGCCGTACATGCCGTTGGGACGCAGGGGACCGAGGGTGAAGTTCCCCGTCGCGTCGGTCGTGACCGATTCGGTGCCGCGAGGCATCACGCCCACCGACACGCCGCTCACGGGAGCCCCCAGCGTGTCGACCACCTGCCCCACGACGTTCGCGCCCGGCTTCAGCTCGGCCGTCACCTTGATGAGCTGGCCCTCGTCGACCTTCACGGTCTGTCGATCGGAGGGAAGGAAATCGGGGTGCGTGGCGAGCACCGTGTAGGTGTTCGGCGGCATGCCGCGCATGAGCACCACGCCGTCGGCCCCGGAGACGCGATCGCTGCGGAAGTTGCCGTCGTTGGTGAACATCACGACGCTCGCGCCTTCGATGCGGCGACCGTTCTGCATCGCGGTGATCTCGCAGCCGGCGCGCGGCTCGAGCTGCAGCTCGACGTCGGTCTTCGGCGCGGGCACCTTCACCTCGCCACCGCCCCAGTCTGAGTGGTGCGCCTGCAACGAGTAGAGCCCGGGAGAAGGCACCGTCGCCTTGAAGCGGCCATCGGGCCCGCTGATCGCCGACTCCCCGAGAGGCGAGATGAGCACCGAGACGCCCGGCGCGGCGCGGCCGTATTCGTCGATGACGCGGCCGGCGATCAACGTTCCACGGCTGAGCGTGATCTCGAGCGGGGTCTCCCCCACCGCAACCTTCGCGGGCACCGTCGCCGACGTGTAGCCATCGGCCTGCGCGCGAACGAGGTAGTCGCCCGTCGCGACGGGCCCGAGCACCGAGAGCTCGCCCGTCTGCAGCTTGCGGCGGGAGATCGGCTCGCCATTCGTCGTGAGCAGCTCGATCGTCGGGTCGGTGACCGGCTGCTCTTGATCGTCGAGCACCGTGACCGCGAGCCGGCCGCCCTTGTCGAGCACGAGGGTGATGCGCGTCGTCGGAGCAGACAGCGTCACCGACTGCGGCGCCGCCGACAGCTCACCCGCCACCGCCGACGCCATGAGGTTGCCGGGCGTGAGGGCGCTGATGATCGCGAGCCCATCTTTGGCGGGGAACTCCTTCGACAGGTGATCACCCGCCAGCCGAACGGTGCCCGAGATCGGCTTTTGATCGACGGTGACCAGGCGCACCTCGAGCGTGCGCGGCTTCACCAGCGTGAGCAGCACCGCATCGGGTCCCGCCTGCACTTCGGAGCGAACGCCCGGCAAAAAGCCCGGCGCCGAGCCGTGGAGGTAGAACGGGCCTTCACCGAGTGAGTCGAACGAGAAGCGTCCCGACGCATCGGCCTGAACCGTCACCACCTCGGCGAGCCGGCGGGAGATCGCCCGAACCGAGCCCTGCACCGGCTGACCTGCTTCGTCTCGCAGTTGTCCAACGAGGCTGCGCGGTGACGGCAGGAACAGCTCGACGGGATCACCGGGGGCCGCGCGCTCCTTCACCCCCAGGCCGTGACCTGCCGCTTTGCCCCAGACCGTGAACGAGATGCCCGCCAGCTTCTCGAAGCGGAACTTCCCCTGCGCATCCGAGGTCGTGGTGGCCGCGGCCGTCAGCTCGCCCTGGTGCTCGTCCATCAGGTGGCCGATGGCGCTGGCCGACTCGCGGGAGCGGCACGAGAGCATCAATTCGTTGCAGAACGCGCAGTGAATCGAGACCAGGCTCTGTTGTTCGGTCGACGCGAGCATGATCGTCGCGCCCGCCAGCGGCTTCCCATCGGCGCTGCGCACGATGCCTGCCAACGTCAGGCCTTGATCATTGGCGGCGCGCACCTCGACCGGCTTGAACTGGGGCGGCGGAGGCGTGTCGTCGACCTGAATCTGCGGCTGCTCGACCTCGGGTGATCGCGACACCCACACGCCCACCACGATGCCGATGAGCACGAGCGCAGCGAGACCGATGAGGACGCGACGCATGGGAAGTTCAGGAGCCTACTGCAGCAGATCCGTTAACGACCGGGACCGTGCAGACATCCTGAACCTTCGACCGGTTCCGAAGGCTTAGAAGTCGTACCGGATCATCGCCGTGCCGCCGAAGACGCGCGCCGAGTACGTGTAGGACGGGAGCGTATCGAACGCCGGCTTGGTGGCTTCGCGCTGCAGAATGAACGTCATCTGCGCGGCGAGATCGACCTGCACCGGGTGCTCGAAGATCTCGAGCGGGTCGCTGAAGTTGAAGCCGATGCCAGTCGCGAGGCCAACCGCGTTGCCGTCGAGAATGTTGCTGTTCGCCACGTTCTGCAGCGGTACCGGAGTGGGCCGGTAGTAGCCGCCGAGGCGGGCGGCGAAGCGCTCCGACACGCGGTACTCGCCACCGACACGGAAGCCGAAGGTGTTGACGAAGCCCGGGTTCGGCGCGGGCGAGTTGAGATCGAGCGCCTTGTCGATGCCGAGCGCCGCGAGCGTGGGGCCCGAGAGATCGACGGTGAGCGACACGTACGGTGACGGCGCGGCGCTCCAGTGCTGGTACTCGCCGTCGAGCGTGACGGTCAGCTGATCGGTGATGTCCCACGCCGCGCCGAACGAGACCTGATGGGGCGCGTAGTGCGAAATGGCCGCGACCTGCAGGTTCAGCGTGCCGATGCCCTCGAGGTCGACGATCGCGGGAATCGTGACGGGCAGCATGATCTCGTAGCGGTAGGTCGCTCCGAAGCGCAGCGTCTTCATCGGGGTGACCGACACGCCGAAGGTGGGCGCGATGCGCGTGGTGAGCGAGGCGTCGAGCTCTTTCACCTTCACGTTGCGCGAGAAGAGATCGACCTTCGCCAGCGCGCCGCCACCACCGGCCACGCGGCCCTGCAGGTTCGCCAGCACCGACACGCCGGGGCCGATGCTGAACCAATCGGTGATCTTGATGCCCGCCGCCAGGTGCAACACGAAGCGCTCGAGGTTGCCCGAGTAGCGGTACCAGTACGGCTGCGCCGAGTCGGGAGCGTTCACCCGCACGAACACGCTCGTGGGCAGGTACAGGCCCACACCGATGGCGACGCGGTTCTTCACCTTGCCCGCGAGCGGAAACACGAAGCCGGTCGAGGTGCCGACGTTGTCGGCGGGCTGGCACTGCGAGCAGTCGATCGGCTTGGCGAGATCCTTCGAGGTGATCTCGGGGATCAACCGGTGAAACTGAAACGCGAACCCGAAGTTGAGCTCCGTGCGCCTGGTGAGGAGCGCCGGGTTGTAGAAGGTGGCGGTGTAGTCGTTCGCCTCGGCCGTCATGGCGCCGCCCATCGCGGCAGCGCGCGGGCCGTAGCCGTACAGCGGAAACGGGTCAGCGAACGCAGACGTCGAGACGACACACGCGATCAGCGCGATACGCACCCAACG
>JAACJQ010000022.1 GCA_016879935.1 Archangiaceae bacterium
CCGACCTCATCTCGGAGGGCGTCGGTGACTTGAACCGCGCGTTCGATGCCGCCTCCGTCGTCGAGGAGCGACCCTCGCGCCGCCGGGTGGTGCGTGAGTTCGACGAAGACGGGCCCGCGGCGTCGCTCGGTCGCGTTCGCGTGTCGATGAACACCCCGTCGTCCATCGATGGCTCGCCGGCGGTGCTGCTCGAGCTGACGCGCGTCGTCTTCGACGCTCCGGGGCTCGCGTCTTTTGGCGTCATCTGCCGCTCGGCCAACGGGCGTGCGCGCACCGAGTGGAGCACCACCGACGCCGTTCGGGTCTCGGCCGGAGCGCTCGAGGCGCCAGCCTCCTTCAGCCTGCGGCACTCGACGCTCGCGCGCGCCGACGTGAGCCAGGGTCAGTTCGTGTGTCACGTGGCGGTGTTCGATGGCCGCTCCGGCGTCGAGCTGGCGAGCACCGAGGTCGACGTCGAGCTTCCCCAGACGCGGGTGCGACGGCTCGACTGCGGCGCGGGGTTCGACGACCCGGGCTGTGGGCTCGAGCGTGGCGGCCAACGCCCGATGGACGCGCGGGAATTCGAAGGCCTGCTCGCCGCGCTGCGCAGCACCTCGAGCGACCTGTCGAAAGAAGCGCAGGCGACGAAGGCGCTGCGGCGGTCGCTGCTCACCGCGGCACAGCTCGGGCTCGTGTTGGACCAGTTCTCGAGCGACCTCTCTCGGCTGGCCGTGGTACGCGCCCTCGTTGGAAACGTCGTGAACCCGCGCCACGCGCTCGGCCACTCGGTGAAGTTCTCGAGTGCGCTCTCCCGAGAGGAATACGTCGACCTGCTCTCGCAGCAGTGACGAAAGCGACCCATGGCCTGCCTCGATGACGACACCCTGCTCGCGCTCTCGGGCGGCCACCTCGATGGGCCTGCGCTGGAGACGGCCGAGCGTCACCTCGACGAGTGCGCGGCGTGCCGACGGGCCCTGGCGCTGGGGCTCGAGACGAGCGCGGCGCCGACCCGAGCGCCCGTGTTGACGGTGGGGAACACGATTGGCCGCTATGTCGTGCTCGAGCGCGTGGGCGCTGGCGCGATGGGCCAGGTGTTCGCCGCGTGGGACCCGCAGCTCGACCGCAAGGTGGCGCTCAAGGTGCTCAAGAACGCCGCCTCGTCCGACGAGCACCAGGCGCGGTTGCTGCGGGAGGCGCAGACGCTGGCGCGCCTCTCACACCCGAACGTCGTCACCGTGTTCGACGTCGGCCGGTGGGAGGGCCAGCGCTTCATCGCGCTCGAGTTCGTCGACGGTGGCTCGGTGCGGGAGTGGCTCGGCGCCCAGAGCCGCGGCGTGAACGACGTCGTGGCGGTGTTCATTCAGGCCGGGCGTGGGCTCGCAGCGGCCCATCAGGCGGGCGTGGTGCATCGCGACTTCAAGCCCGACAACGTGCTCGTGCGTGGTGATGGCCGCGCGCAGGTGACCGACTTCGGGCTCGCGTCGGAGTCCGTCGGCCGAGTGGGTGACGGCCCGGTGCTCGAGCCAGGCGCGTCGCTCACGGGAACGGGCGCGCTGCTCGGCACGCCGGCGTACATGGCGCCCGCGCAGCTCGATGGAGAGCCCGCCACCGCCGCCTCCGACCAGTTCGGCTTCTGCGTCGCGCTCTTCGAGGCGTTGACGGGTCAGCGGCCGTGGAGTGGCAACACCGTCGAGGCCCTGCGTCGCGCGATGCGAGATGGGCCGGCGCCGGCGTTCCCTTCGACGAGCGACGTGCCCGTGGCGATTCGCAAAGCGGTGCTGCGCGGCCTGTCGGTGCAGGAGGCGGCGCGCTGGCCGTCGATGGTGGCGCTCGTCGAAGCGCTCGAGGCCGTCTCGCAGCGTCGTTCGTCGAGAGCCCTCGTCGTGGGGGTGGTGGCGGTCGTCGCGGGGCTGGCGCTGGTGTTCGGTCGCGCGAGCGTCGACACGGCGGCGAAGTGCCCTCCGAGCAGGGCGCGGCTCGCCGGCATCTGGGACGACGCCGTGCGCGGCAAGGTGAAGGCGGCCTTCGAGCCATCGACCGCTCCCTGGGCGCAGGCGCTGTCGGCCTCGGTGCTCACGGGTCTCGACGCCTACGCCGACGAGTGGGCACGGCTCCACACCGACACGTGCGAGGCGACGTGGGTTCGCAAGGAGCAATCACCGCACGCGCTCGACCTGCGCATGCGCTGCCTCGACGAGCGTCGCAGTGAGCTCGCGGCGGCCACGCGGTACCTGAGCCAGTTGGAGCCAGGCGGCCTCGACCGCGCGCCGGGCGTGTTGCGTGGGTTGACCAGCCTCGAGCGCTGCAGCGACGCGATCCGGCTCGAGCGGCGCGCCGAGACGTTGTCTGCCGAAGCCGTCTCCTTCTCCGAGGCCACGCGCGCGAAGGTGCTCGAGGCGAAGGTGCTGCACGACAGCGGGCTGTTCCAGGAGGCCGAGGCCTCGTTGGCGCCCGTCACGCCGACGCTGTCTTCGGTGGCCGACCTCGCGGTTCAAGCCGAGGGCTGGTTCTGGGTGGGGAGCGTCGCGCTGAAGCGGGCGAACCACGACCTCGCCCGTGATGCGCTGAGCCGCGCCGTCACCACCGCGTCGGTCGGCGGGGTGAATGACGTGCTCTTGCGCGCGCTCTGTCAGCTCGTCGAACTCTCCACGCGTCTGCACGACGCCGAGCGCACGGCGGCTGCCCGCCAGCTCGTCACGCTCTCGCGACGGTCCATCGTGGGCGACGTCGAGCTCGAGGCCATCATCGAGAACCAGCTGGGGCTCGCCGCGTTCACCGAGGGGCACCTCGACGAGGCGCTCGAGCACTTCAGGGCGGCGCGCCGCGCCTACGAGGGCGTGAAGGGCCCGGGCGCGAAGAACGTGCTGCGCACCATCAACAACATCGGCGTCATCCTCTCGGAGCAGGGCAAGTCGGCCGAGGCGCTGGTCGAGGTGCAGGCGGCGCGTGACCTGCTCGTGGCCGAGTACGGAGACGCGCACCCCGACGTCGCCCGCGCCGAGGTGAACCTGGGCGTGATGTTCAACGACCTGTCGCGGTTCTCGGAGGCAGCGCCGCACTTCGAGCTCGCCGAGCGCATTCAGGTTCGCGCGCTGGGCGCCCGTCACCCCGAGCTCGCGGCAACGCACAACAACTGGGGCGACACCTGCATGGGCACGAAGGACTTCGCAGGAGCGCTGCGCCACTTCGAGACGGCCCTCTCGATTCGGGAAGAGGCGCTGGGCAAGAGTCACCTCCGGTTGATTGGCGATTTGAGCGGCGTCGCCTCGGCCCTGCTCGCGTTGGAGCGGCGGGAGGAGGCGGTGAGCGCCCTCGAACGAATCGTCACGCTGCGCGCCACGGACGCAGCGCACCCGGTCGAGCTCGCGCGCGCCGAGGTGGAGCTGGCGAAGGCGCTCATCGTCACGTCTCCTGCACGTGCGCGCACGGTGTTCGGCTCGGCTGACGCGCACTTCGCGAAGGGTGGCACCGCGGCCGAGCCGGAGCGCCAGGCAGCGAAGGCATGGTTGAACGCCCGAGGGCAGTGAGGGCTGAGCTGCGACGAACGAAGACGTCGGCAGTCGCGATGGCGTGCGCGAGTGGGGACCTCCCGGGCAGCGAGCCCGGGCTCAGGGGCCCTGGTCGCGCTCGATGCGTTTGAGCGCTGCTGCGGCCGCGCTCTGGCCGCACTCCTCTTCTTCGAGCCCCAGCACGCCGCCACGTTTGCGCGGCAGGCTTTTCAGCTTCGTCAGCGCTTCGATGGCCTCGGGGCTGCGGAGCTCTCCCAGCCGCTTCGCCGCGAGCGCGCGCCTGCCACAGTCCTTCGCGTCGAGCGCCTGCAGGTACATCTCTCCGATGTTCAGGCCCTGCCCGGCGTACTCGACGTCGACGAAGCGCAGCGCGCCCCACTGTGTCCACCCCTCTTCGCTCCGCGCGAGCTTCTGCATCACCGGCAGCACCTTCTGCTTCGGCCACCCGGCGAGCAGCTTGCGAACGCGCGTGCCTTCGGCGCGGCCCTCGAATTGACCGAACTCGTCGGCGAGCGCTTCGAGTGACGCCTGCTCGAGCTCGGCTTCGTTCGGAATCGACTCGAGCAGCTTGCGCGCCTATTCTGGGCGGCCGACCTGATGCAGCGCCGCCGCGCGAAGCTGCTTCAGCGTGTTCGACGGCTTCTCACCCGACGCGTCATCGATGACCTGGAGCGCCTCGCTGCCGCGCCGCGCATCGATGAGCCGCCGTGCGACGCGCTCGGGCCGCAAGAACCACACGAGGAAGGTCACCACGAGCGCGATGACCAGCGTCGACACGGCGCCGACCTTCCACTTCGGAATCGAGCGCGCCTGCGCGATGAGCCGGGTCTGCGCGTTCGCGACCCGCATCGCTCCGCTCACCGTCGAGGTGAGCTGAATCGGCTTGAGCGCGAGCCGTTCGAGAAACGCCGCGGCGGTGGGCGGGCGTGCGTCAGGGGCCTTCGCGAGACAGGCGGTGACGACGTCGACCAGCGCCGGAGCCGTCGCCAGGTGCGGCGCGACGTCGACGAGCGCGGGCGGAGCCTGATGAATCTGCTGAGAGACGAGCTCGCGCGGTGACGGCCCGGGGAAGGGCGCCTTGCCGGTGAGCATGCGGAACGCGATGAGCCCCAGCGCGTACAGGTCGCTGCGTGCGTCGAGCGTCTGTCCCATGGCCTGCTCGGGCGACATGTACTCGGGCGTGCCGACGACGAAGCCGGTCTGCGTCACCTGCGCGCGCTGGTCGGGCTCGGCGAGGCGCGCGATGCCGAAGTCGAGCACGCGCGCCTGCTCCTGACCGTCGGGCGAGCTGGTCAGCACCACGTTGTCGGGCTTGAGGTCGCGGTGAACGATGCCCTTGGCGTGAATGGCGGCGAGGCCCATGGCGAGCTGCCCGAGAATGCGCTCGGCGCGCTCGACCGACAGCGGCGCTTCGCGCTCGAGCAGTTGCTGCAGCGACTGGCCCTCGACGTACTCCATGACGAGGCACATCGACTGGCCGTGCTGGCCGAAGTCGATGACGCGCACGACGGCGGGGTGTTCGACCGACGAGAGCAGCAGCGCCTCGCGCCGAAACCGCTCGCCCATGCCCTGCGTGTTGAGCAGGTCGTCACGCAGCACCTTGAGCGCGACCTTGCGACCGAGCGAGACCTGCTCCGCGACGTAGACGAGGCCCATGCCGCCGCCGCCGAGCAGGCGCTCGACGCGAAAGCGGTCGCCCAGCACGAGGGAGCCAGGCGCAAAGGCTCCGCTGCCCGCCAGGTGGGTGTCGGCGACCGCTACGGGCTCTGAGTCCGTCGCCATGCGTGCGTCGGTATCTACCGGGCCCGGTCTCGTCGAGGGGGACGAAAACGCACCTCTGGAGAAGTCGAGCGGTGCGAGCGTCGGGCGCGCATCGACGCCAACTTCGAGCCCCCACGCGCGGGCGAACGTGTTTTCACGTGGGGGCGATGAAGCGCTTTCTGTTCGCCGCTCACCCGACGGTCGGCCACACCCAGGCGTTGCGGGCGATAGGCCGTGAGCTGCTGTCGCGTGGGCATCAGGTGCGGTTCGCAGTTCCGGTGATGAAGGCGGTGCCGTCGTTTCTGCCGGTGCCAGCGCCGCTGCGGTCGGCCGAGCACGTGACGGCGGGCATTCGCGCTGATGGGTTCGAGCTGGTGCCGCTGACGCTGCGGCTCTCGTCGGGCATCGCGGCGTTCATGGTCGCGCGCAGCCGCGGCTACGACGAGCTCGACTGGGCGATGAAGCTGTTCCTCGGTGAGACCGGTGGCTCGGCGGCGGCGCTGAAGCGCGAGCTCGAACGGGCTCCGGCCGACGTCGTGGTGGCCGATTGTTTTCACTTCGGCGCGTGGGTCGCGGCCGAAGCGTCGCGGGTGCCGTTCGTGCCGGTCTTTCACAGTGGGTTGCCGTTTCCAGCGCCGGGTGCGCCGCCGTTTGGCAGTCCGCTCTCGGGTGGAGACGAGGCCGAGAGTCATCGCCGCCTCTCGCAGCTCGCGGCGCGAATGGACTCGACGCTGAACGCGATTCGCAGGTCGCACGGGTTGAAGCCCGTCGAGCCTCGAATGCTGGAGCGCCCGTATGGCACTTCGCTCAACGTGCTGACGACGTTCGAGCAGTTCGAGCTGCCGCGGCCAGAGCTCTCGAAGACGGCGGCGGGCCCAATGGTGTGGGCCGGGCCGTGTCTGGGCACGAAGCGGCCGACGGTGGCGTTCCCGTGGGAGCGACTCGAGGGCTCGTCGAAGCCGCTCGTCTACGTGTCGTTGGGAACGGTGTTCAACGACCAACCCGACGTGTACCGGGTGCTCGTCGATGGCGTGCACGAGGCGGGAGCGCGGGCCGTCGTCGCGGCCGGCGTTTCGCTCGAGGCGATGCTGAAGCACGCGCACGCCGATGACGTGGTGGTGAAGTTCGCGCCGCAGGTCGAGCTGCTCGCGAAGGTGAACGCGGCCATCGTGCACGGCGGCAACAACTCGACGAACGAAGCGCTGCGTGCCGGCGTGCCGTTCGTCTCGGTGCCGTTCGGTGGCGAGCAGGTGATGAACGCGCGGCGTGCGGTCGCGCTCGGAGTGGCTCGTGCGCTCGACGTCGAGACGTTGTCGAAGGCGAACGTGGCCGAAGCGCTGAAGGCGCTGTTCTCGAGTGACGTCGTCGAGCGTTCACGAATGCTGGCGAAGCAGGTACCTGAAGCCGATGGCGCCGCCGTCGTCGCCGATGCGCTGGAGCGACTCCTCGACGCGGCTACTTGAAGGCCCGCACCGCACGGAACCGCGCGAGAATCGCGTGCGCCCGTTCGAGCTTCACTGCGCGCTCGAGCTTCTTCTCGTCGCCAAACCGCGCGCGCCTGGTCGTCTCTTCGCCTCCGACCGTGCCGGTTCGAACCAGGAGCGTGGCGCCCGAGGTCGAGATCTCGATGAAGCTGCGCTGCTTCTGAAACCGGGAGACCCTGGCGAGCGTCTTCGCGGTCGAGCGCTTCGCAGCCTCTTCACGTCTGCGACCGCGTTCACGGCCCGCTTCGAGCGCCTTCTCCAGCGCCTGGTACGTCATTCCCGTCGACTTCCGCTTCGAGGCCATGGACCGTTTCAGGCGGCGACGAGCGAGGCAGCGACGGTGAACTTGCGCGAGACCTTCTGCTCGTCGCGTCGCACCAGGCGGAGCAGGCTCGCGCGGTCGTGCAGCTCACCGGTGATGCGGTCTTCGATGGCCAGGTCGGAGCACACCTCGAGCAGCTGCAGGAAGAGCGCGTAGACGACATTCAACGAGGTCACGCCTTCGACGAAGAGGCTGCCGTCGCTGGTGAACCACACGTCGAGCTCACCGCGCTTGGCGAAGATGCTCCACGCGCGACGGCCATCGTGGGTGCGCTGCGCGAAGGGAAAGTGACCGACGGCGCGGTCCATCGCCTTGAGGAGCGTCTCGTCGAAGGCGCCCGCGAGCGGCGATTCGGAGCACTCGTCGAGCGACACGGGGAACTCCCAGGTCTGGCGAACGGAGGGCTTCACTTTCAAAACGGCGAACTCGCGGAAGAACATGGCGCCCTGAAGACCCGGCAGCCTGATTTCGTGAGCAAACTCCGAAGCGACCGAATTCGTTCAGGTCTTTCGTGCGGCCCTGACAGGAACGTCAGGGGTACAGTGCGCGGCTCCGGCAGGACCTGCTGTCGTTCGGTGACGATTTCACGATCAAGGACGAGAACGGCAAGTCGTGTTTCACCGTCGATGGCAAGGCGTTCACGGTGCTGCGCGAGAAGCTGTCGTTTCACGACGCGGGCGGCAAGGAGCTCGCGTTCATTCGCGAGAAGCTCATCGCGCTGACCCCGAGCTACGAGATTCTTCGCGACGGCAAGACGGCGGCGGTGGTGAAGAAGGATCTGATCAACGTCTTCCGCTGCGGGTTCACGGTCGACGTGCCCGGGCCTGATGACCTCGAGGCGCAGGGCAACCTGCTCGACCGCGAGTACACGTTCACGCGCGGGAAGACGGTGGTGGCGACGGTGTCGAAGCGCTGGTTCGCCATCACCGACACGTACGGGGTCGAGATCGCCGACTCCGAAGACCCGGTGCTGATTCTCGCGAGCGCGGTGGTCATCGACATGATCTGTCACGCCGACGCGAAGAAGCAGAAGAAGCCGGCATGAGCAGGCTCATCGGGCTCATCGACGCGAGCGATGCAGGCGGCGTCGGCGGCGATGGAAACTGGAAGCTCGTCTTTCATCTCGCGGCATGGCGCGTTCCTGGTGAAGCCGTCGAGCGCGGAGAGCGGCGCTGCGAGCTGCCGGTGTCCGACTCTGCGTTGACGAGGTGGATGGTGCGGCTGCGGCCGTATCAGGTGGTCTCGCTCGACGTGGCGAAGGTCGCGCGTGGCTGCACGGTGGTTCGCAAGATTCTGCGCGCGGGTGTGAAAGACGCCGAGCTCGAGCGGGTGGCGAGCGAGCTCCGTGCGCCGGTGAAGGTGAAGACGAAGCGCTTCGGCACGCTCGCGCTCGACCGTCGCTACGGCTGGTACGAAGGCAACGCGCGCTGGAGCGGGAAGAAGATCAAACTCACGCTCTCCACCCATGGTGACGCGCTGGCGACGGCGGAGAAGTTGTTCTCGGCCGAGAAGCGCTGGGCGAAGCAGGTCGGTGAGTTCACCGTCGGCAAGCTGCTCGAGCTGAAGAACGACGTGTGGCTGGGCGAAGGCGAGAAGGACGTGACGAAGCAGCAGTTCCTCTCGCGGCTGATGCTCGAGTCCATCGCCATCGACGAAGGTGGCCGGTTCACGTTCTGGTTCGGTGACGGAGACCTGTTCTGGGGCCACGCCATCGAGGTGTACGGCTCCATCACAGGCGGGCTGAAAGACGCGACGCTCGCTGGTTGATGACACGCGACGGTGTCTTGTGCTCGTCGGGCGCAAGACACCTGAGAGAATTCTCCGCGTGAAACTCCCAATTCTTCTGTGCGTTCTCTTCGTCTCCTGCGCGACGGTGGGCAGCTCCACTGGAGCGTCCACCGCTCCCACGCCGCCGCCTGATGGGCTGTGTCTGACCGGGCGCGATGGGCAAACCGTGTGCGGCTACAAGTGCATGCTCGGCACTGATGGACGTGTTGGCTGTGCAGAGACGAAGGCCGGCCAGTGCATCATGGGCAGTGATGGTCGGGTGGCCTGCGGGCTGTCGTGTGCGACGGGTTCCGACGGGATGACCGTGTGCACGGAGGTGCCTGGGCGTACCTGTTCAGCTGATGAGGGCTCGCACGCGCAGTGCCGGTAGTGCTGCGTTCGAGGGCTCAAAGAAGCGAAGGGTGCTGCCGGTCGCTCGAAGCCTCGAGTGCGCGACGTGCCTCAGGAATGTGCACAATCTGAGGTCCGCGGAGGTGACGGGAACTGGCCTCCTGTCTCGACGCTTCGGAGCGCCACCTTCGCGCTCGCTGAGCCGGTTTCAGAGCGCTGGAACCGGCGACACATCAGCAGGCGATCCACCGGGCGGCGGAGGCGGCTGCTGATACGCCGGCTGCTGATACGTCGGGGGAGGCGGTGGCGGACCTCCACTCATCGCAGGCGCCGGCGAGCCATCGACTCCACACACGGCCATTCCATTTCCCGCGCTGCACAGCCACCGCTGGCCACACGCCGACACGGCGTACCCCTTCGCGCCAGGCGTGGGCGACGCCACCTCATGGTCCACGTTCGCCTGCGGACACCCGCTGTTCTGAATCACCCAGTCGCGCGCCAGCCGCCACTCGTCACCCGACAACCGCACCGTCGACGACGTGCGCGGCGTCTGCTCCACACATCGAAAATCGATGACGTGCTCGATGCTGGCCGTCGTCGTCGTGTTGTACCGGCTGTAGTTCGTCGTCATGCCGCGGTTCACGTCACGCTCGGCTGCAATCTCGTACGGCCCGCCGCAGTACGTGAACATCTCGCGGTACGCGTCATCACGTGACTTCGTGCCCTCGTAGTACCGCAGCGACCCGCCACGCTGCTCGTTCGCCGGCGCATACGCTCCACCGTTGCCGCGCCCTTCGATGGTCGACGACACGCACGCGAGCAGTGCGATGCCCACGAGCGCGATGACGGTGTTCCACGTGCGGCGCGCTTCGATGCTGGTCGGTTCGCCCATGGCAGGCGCGAGTTAGAACACCGTATTCCCGGCGCACAAGAGCGCGAACGGGTGACACACTGCCGCGCCATGGCGGGGACGCGTCGTCGTTGGCTCAAGTGGGTCGGTCTGGGACTGCTGGTGGTGACGGTCGGCATCGCGGGCCTCGTCGTTCGCGTGCTGTTGCTCCGCGCGGAGCATCAGAAGCTGCGTGAGGCCGAAGTCGGTCGCGCGCCCGTCGCTGCGCCGAAGCGCTCGAAGGTGCCCGGCATCGAGCGATTGCCCGCCATCACCAACCCGACCCAGTGTCTTCGCGGCCAGGTGCTCGACCACGGCCGGCCCGTCGTCGGCATGCAGGTCTCGGTGCCCGACGCGCTCCTCTCGGTCACTGGGCCGTGCGCCTGCCGCGCGTGTCAGTGCAGCGAAGGCCTCGACACCCTGCTCGCGAACCCGCGCGCCGGCCTCGTCGAAGCCGTGAAGAGCGTCACCACCACCACCGACGGCGCCTTCGAACTCTGCGGCATCGCTCCGCAGGTCGAGTACGTCTGGGGCGAACACCCCGACGGCCGCATCGCCATTCCCACGCCCGAGGTGGAGCAGCTCAAGCTCGGCGCCTCGGTGCCGCTCGACGTCATCACCGCGCACCCCATGAAGGGCCTGGTGCGCCTCGATGATGGAACGCCGCTCCCGGGCGCCCGCGTGCTCGCGTACTCGATGCCGGCGATTCTCGTTCGTGACGTGAAGACCGACGGCCGCGGCGCCTTCACCACCACGCTGCCCTTCGGCACCGTCACCTTCGTCGTCGCCGCGCCCGGCCACCGCCCCGTCTCGGTGCGCCGTGACGTCGAGCCGAATCAGCTCACGCTCCTCGAGGTGGCCGACCCGTTCACGCTCACCATTCGCGCACGCGCCAACGGGCAGAACGTCGAAGGCGCCGAGGTCACCGTGGGCAAGGAGCCCGCGCGCCTCACCAACGCGAAGGGCGAGGTGGTGCTCGAGCCCGTGCTCGACGACGAGAACTCGGTCTCGGTGCGCGTCGTCAAAGGCGGCCTCATCGGCAGCGCGTTGGTACGCCCGCAGTCGGGCAGGTCGCAGTCACTCGACGTCGAGCTGAAGCCCGGCGTGCGCGTGCGTGGCGTCGTCGTCGACGAGAAGGGCGCGCCCCGCATCGGCCGCGTGCAGGGCTTCGGCCCGCCGATGTTCCTCGACACCGACGCACAGGGCCGCTTCGAGAGCGAGCTCGTCGAGCCCACCCGTGAAGACAGCCTCCGCGGCGTGGTGCCCGACTGTGACTCCGAGCGCTCGCAGTGGGTCGAGCTCGCCGGCGCCGACGTGAACGTGGTGGTGAAGGTTCGCTGCGAGCCGACCGTGAACGGCCTCGTGCTCGACGGTGACGGCGCGCCCATCGCGAACGCCATGGTGTCGCTCCAGTCTGCGAAGGAGACCGAGACCGCCACCACCGACGCGACCGGCCGCTTCGTGCTCCACCAGCCCGCGGGCGAGTACCGCCTCAAGGTCTCGCACGAGCGCTACCGCGAGGCCGAGCAGCCGCTGACGGTGCCGGCGAAAGACGTCGTCGTCGTGCTCGACGCCGGCGGCAGCATCGCGGGCAAGGTCGTCGATGGCTCGGGCGCTCCGCTCGCGGGTGTCGAGGTGATGGCGATTCCCGGCATGCTCGAAGACATGTTGCGCGAGCTCGAAGGCGGCTCGCGCGGCAAGGCGACGAGCGATGGAGAAGGGCGCTTTCAAGTCACCGGCCTGCTCGCGGGCCGCTGGGTGCTGGTCGCGACGGGCGCGGGTCACCCCTCGACGCCGGCCGACCCGGTGCTGCTGCAGCCGGGCTCGCATCAAGACGGCGTCATCATCACCATCGACGCGAAGGTCGACGTGAGCGGCACCGCGGTCGACGAGAAGCGCCAACCGATTCCCGGCGTGCGCGTCTCGTGGGAGCCCGCCGACGAGAAGGCTGCCATCTCGTCGCTGCTCTTCGACGCCGTGCAGGGCCGCATGGGTGAAGCCGCGCGGTTTCTGCCGTCGAACGTGTTCACCGATGCCGAAGGCCACTTCGAGCTGCGCGGCATTCCCGTCTCGTCGGTGCGGCTTACCGCCTCGGCCGAGGGCTTCGCGCGCATCGAACGCGCCGCCAGCCGCGGCGACAAGGTCGAGCTCGCGCTCAAACGTGAAGGTGGGCGCATCACCGGCCGCGTGGTCGATGCCCGCGGGCAGGTCGTCACCTCGTTCTCGGCGAACGGCGCCGACTTCTCGTCTCCCGATGGCCGCTTCGACGTGAAGGCGTACAGCGAGAAAGACTCGGTGCGCGTGAAGGCGCGCGGCTTCGTGCCCACCACGAAGGACGTCACCATGGACGCTCCCGTGAAGGACGTCGGCGACGTGGTGATGGAGCAGGGCCTCTCGCTCGAGGCCGAAGCCAGCGGTGACGACGGCAAGCCGCTCGAGGGCGTGCGCATCGCTGCCGTGCAATCGGAGGCCGGCGACAGCTGCACCACCCGCGCAGACGGCACCTGCATCATGTCTCCCTTTCGCGACGAAGAGGTCGTCGTGAAGGCGCGCAAGACCGGCTTCTCTCCCGTCGAGACGAAGGTGGCGAAGGGCACGCTCGGCGACGGCGTGAAGCTCAAGCTCTCGGCCGCGGGCGGGCGCGTTCAGGGCGTGGTGTTCGGGGGCAAGGGCCGGCCTGCGGGCGCGCGCAGCATCTCGCTCTCGAGTGACACCGCCTTCGAGTCGGTGCTCTCGGACGCGCAGGGAAGGTTCGAGGCCTCGGGGCTGCCCGAAGGCGCGTACTGCGCGTCGGTCGAGCTCTCGGGCATGTTGGGCACCGACTGGGCCGTGCCGGTGCAGGTGACGACGACGCCGTCGCCCATCGTGCTCGGCCCGGTCGAGACGGGCGCCACGCTCGAGTTCAGCTCGAAGCTGCCTGGCCGCATCGTCATGCTCGGCGGCGCGCAGGGGCCGTTGCCCGCGGGTGAGGTCGGCGCGAAGTCGGCGTCGTCGTTCTGCGCGAAGCTCACGGTGCCCGTCGTCACCGTCGTCAACACCGGCTCGGTGCGCTTCGAGGGCCTGCCCCCCGGCAAGTGGTCGCTGTACGTGGTGCAGTTGCTCGACTCCGACGAGAACCAGCCCGTCAGCCCCAGGGTGCTCGACGTGCTGCCCGGCGAGACGAAGAAGGTGCAGTAGCCGTCACGCGACGAGCGCGAACGCCGAGGCCGTCATGACGACGAGCCCGGCCGAGTGCACCACCAGCAGCCGCGGCAGCGACGTGCCGACCCGCGACGCGACGAGCGTCGTCACCAGCGCGTCGACGAGGCCCGCGCCGATGGCGAGCAGCCCGAACAGCATCGTCACCTGTGGCAGCCCACCGCCGGCGGTCGCCATCAGCCAGGCGCCGAAGGCCACCATGGGGCCCGCCGTGATGGCGAGCAGCGCCGCGTGCCAGCCCCAGCGAATTCGCGTCGAGGTCACGGCCTTCGAACCGACGCGCGGCGCCCGTATTCCGCCGGGCTTTCTCGCGCGCCGAGAACGCCGCTGGAGTGTCTACGCTCGTCCGCTCCCGGAGATGTGACGGCTCCGACGGTTCGCCACAACCGCGCGCGCCGTCGACTGATCCACCACTGGCACGTGCGCTGCTCTGTCTGCTCCGCGTCGGCAATGACGCCGGCGAGCAGAAGGAGGGGCACGATGAGTGGAAAGCGGTACCAGGTGTTCAGCATCAGAGAGACGAAGCAGAGCGACGGGAAGGTCACGTCGACGTGGGTTCGCGCAGGCTCGGCGTGGGTGAACCGCGACGGCAGCTTCAACGTGTACCTCGACGTGTTGCCGCTCGACGGAAAGCTGCACGTGCGTGAGGCCATCGACAAGCGTGACGCCGAGTCGCGCCCGTCGTCGGAGCAGGCGGCCGAACCCGTCGCAGCGTGAACGCAGCAACACAACTCCATGCAGTGCAGTCGCAGCACCGAAGACGAAGCGCAGTTCAACCCAACGCAGTTCAACTCACACAACGCAGCACAGATGGAGAAGACGACATGAAGACGGCAACGAAGGTGGTGGCGGTGGTGGCGGTGGCGTTCCTGGCCATGTCTGGCGAAGCACTCGCCGCCAAGAAGCAGTCGAAGACGAAGCTCCAGGTGTCGGGGCAGCTCAACCTGAACACGGCCACGCCGGCCCAGCTCGACCAGCTGCCCGGCGTCGGAGAGAAGGCCGCCAAGCGCATCATCGAGCACCGCACCAAGACGCCCTTCGCGAAGACCGAAGAGCTGATGAAGGTGAAGGGCTTCGGGAAGAAGAAGTTCGAGAAGCTGAAAGCGAACCTCACGGTCTCGGGCCCGACGACGCTCTCGGTGAAGCGCGTCTCGGCGAACGGCGCTGAGCTGCCCGCAGCGGCCGGTCTGCCCTCGGGCGCGCAGGAAGCGCAGGGTCGCGCCCCGCCCGCGCGTCGCTGAAGGAAACAGCCAAGAGCAGGCATGGCGGCCGGAGCGGGAGGACCTGCTCCGGCCGTCGTGTCTTCCGAAGCTCAGCGCGTTCGTGCGAGCTCGAGCTGCCACGCGAGGAACGCGCGAATGTCTTTTCCCGCCGCCGCGAGCTGCTGGGGAATGAACGACGCCTTCGTGAGCCCGGGGAGCGTGTTGATCTCGAGAAACACCGGGCCCGACTCCGTGAGAATCATGTCGGTGCGCGAGTAGCCGCGGCAGCCGACCGTCGTGTGCGCGAGCAGGCCGAGCGCTTGAGCCACCTGGCGCTCCTGGTCGGTGATGGGCGCGGGCGTCAGCTCTTCGGTGCCCTTGCCCAGGTACTTGCCCGCGTAGTCGAAGGCGCCGCCGGGAATGAGCCGCACCTCCGACACCGGCAGCGCGACGGGCCCACCCGCTTCGTCCACCACGCCCACCGTCAGCTCGCGGCCGGTGATGAACGCCTCGGCGAGGTAGCGCAGCTTCGAGGCCGACACCTGCTTCGCCGCTTCGGAGACGAGCTCCTTCGACGTCAGATGAAACAGGCCGACGCTCGAGCCATCGGCCACCGGCTTGAGCACCCAGCGCGGCGCTTCGTCGAACAACGCGCGCAGCTTCTGCTCCAGCGCCGCCGCCTCCATCGGCTCGAGCACGTGCGCCGGCGCCAGCTTCGCGCCCTTCGCGCCGACGAGCGTCTTCGTCACGGCCTTGTCGAACGCCCGCGCGCTCGCCGCCGAGCCCGAGCCCGTGAACGCGACGCCGTGTTTCTCGAAGCGCGCCTGCAGCGTGCCGTTCTCACCTTCACCACCATGCAGCGCGAGCAGGAACGTCTTGCCCTTCGTCGCTCCGTCGCTCAACGCCGCGTCGATGGACGCGAACGTCGCCGCCGCCTTCGGGAAGAACTCGTTCTCGAACGGCTTCGCGTGCGCCGACAGCTCCTCGCGCGACACGACGTGCACCGAGCCTGACTTCGAGAGAAACCAGCACGCGGCGTCGGGCAGCAGCGAGGCGACGTTCTGGGCTGAGGCGACCGAGACGAGGCGCTCCGAAGAGCTGCCACCAAAGAGAATGACGACGTCCATGTGGGTCTCGTATCGCACCGCGCAACCCCTTTGAATCCCGACAAAAGACCCGAGCCGACGATTTCGCGGAAGGGTGGCGCGACGTCGCGGCATTCAGCACGTGCGCCCGTGGTGTGTCGTCATGGTGCTGTGGCCGCTCCTCTCGTGGGGGCAGGACTTCGACACGGCGACCGAAGACGCGCTCAAGGTTCGACGGTGCTGGGAGCGGACGGCGCTGTCGATGCTCGGCACCTCGTCGTTCCGTATTCCCACCGACCTGCCGTCGGGCGCGCCGTACTACGGGCCCGTTCCGCCAGCGCAGTTCAAGCCCGAGTGGGTCGCGCACTTCTTCGGCGACGAGAAGTACTTCGACGTCTTTCCCCAGCGCTTCGCGGCGTTCGTCAACGCGAAGTGGCAGCGCGACCAGTCGACCTCGAAGGAGCGCAACGCGCCGTACCTCATCGCCCGCTACGTCGTCGGCAAAGGGCTGCCGTGGCGACAGACCTTCGTCGGGCGCTTCGACCTCGACCCGGTCGAGGGCCGCTTCACCGTCATTCCCAGCGACACGGGGCTTGGCTACTTCCGCACGAAGAAGTGGCTCGAGGTGAACGCGGGCAACGAGGCGCAGGGCTACAAGCTGTCGACGGCCTACCGCATTCTCAACAACACGCTCGGCATCAAGCTGACGGCCGCGGCGAACAACACCTCGGTGCCTGACTCGTCGGCGACGGGCCGCGCCGCGCCGGGGTGCACGGGCTGTCACTTCACGGGGCCGTACCCGCTCGACACCGTCGCCCGCGTGCTCACGCGCCGCCAGGGCTCGGGCGCGATGATGACGTTCACGCCGCCGACCGACGGGCCGCAGCAGCTGTGGGGTCACACGGTGAGCACCGACGAAGAGTTGGTGAACCTGCTCATCTCCTCCGAGCAGTTCACCTTCAACACCTGCCGGCTCGTCTTCGAGTTCATGTACGGCCGCAGCGAGTCGACGTGTGACGCGCCGGTGTTCGACGCGTGCGTGGCGGGCTTCGAGGCCGAGGGCACCATTCAAGGCGCGGTGATGGGCATGGTCCGTCACCCCGACTACTGCCGATGAAGGCGACCTGGCTCGTGCTGCTGCTCGCGGCGTGTGAAGGCACCATCGTCGGGGCGCGCCCCGTGCCCGAGTCGGTCGACCCGAACCCGAGCGGGCCCACCGTCAGCCACGTCGATGGGCCGCAGTACGCGACGGCGAAGTGTGAAGGCGTCGGCATGGCGCGCACGTTTCGGGGCCTCGATGGCCAGGTGCTCGAGGCAGGCCGCACCGACGCCGCCTTCGACCTCGACCGCCGGCAGACGCGCACGTGGGAGACGACCGCCGCGTGGGGCGCCGACATGAACCAGAAGCTCGGGTACTACCTGGCCTCCGACGGGCTGGCGCCGACCGCGCTCGTGCCGGTGCGCAGCCGCGGTGGTGTCGAGTACGCGTACACGAGCCCGCCGATGGGAGCGCTCGAGCTGTACTCGCAGTTCCGCCTCGGGTTTCTCATGTGCAGCCGGCTGCTGAAGTCGCCGCCCGTCGGCCAGCTCGAGCGCACCGCGTTCGTCATCGACCCGAAGATCGGCCAGCCGTTCGCAGACTTCCTCGCGGCGCCGACGCTGGAGTCGGGCATGCGTCGCTGCGAGAGCATGATGCGCCGCTTCTGGAAGCTGGTGCCGTCGGCCGAGCAGGTCGCTGCGTGTGCCGACTTCGCGGTGAACGACACCGCCGCCTTCGCCTCGGCGCCGCAGGAGCGCTGGGCCTACGTCTGCGCGGCGCTCCTCACCAGCTCTGGAGCCATCACCCAATGAACCCGTTCTCGCGTCGAAGCCTGCTGGGTGGAGCGGCTGCCCTCGCCGCCGGAGCTGCACTGCCCGCGCGCGCGCAACAGACGAAGCGCAAGGCCCTCGCCATCGTCTTCTTTCACGGCGGCTTCAACGCGTTGCACGTGACGCCGAACACGTTGATGGGGAACTTCACGACGACGCCCGACTCGATGCTGCCGACCGGCACGGGGCTGTTCGTCGACAAGGTGTCGCTCGGTGATTTGCCGGCTGCGGCGCTCCAGCGGTTGGCGGTGGTGGGCGTGGAGCACAGCATCACCGCGCACGACCCGGCGCAGTCGGCCATCTTCACCGGCACCTCGAGCTACCCGCTCACCATCGCGGCGGCGATGCAGTCGAACGCGGCGCTCAAGTGCGCGCTGCTGGGCTCGTTCTCGTCGAACGTTCGCGCGGCGCCAGTGCCGGGAGCCTCGCTGACGAAGGTGTCAGACGTGCAGCCCGCGCTCGACGTGATGGTGGGCGCGAACCGGCCGGGCGAGCCGAACCGTCAGGCGATGGCGAAGAGCCTGCGCATGTCGTGGAGCGTGTCGAAGCCGCTCATCGAACGAAACCCGCGCACGCTGTCGGGGCACGCCACGGGGTTCGACAGCCTCATCGGCGCGCTCGAGCAGCCCGTGCGCCCCCTCGACTGGAGCAGCGTCGCCACGGCGTACGGCCTCGACCCGATGCGCACCGTCGTCGACTCCGATGCAGCGCAGTTCGCGGCGGCCGAGCTCGTCATTCAAGGTGGAACGCCCGTGGCCATCGTCACGCCGACACCCGACCAGGGCTGCGGTGAAGCCGGGTGGGACACGCACGGCGACGCGTCGGGAGCGTGTGCCCGCGCGATGTTCAAGCGCCGCGCGACCGCGCACCTGGCGAAGTTTCTCGAGCGCACGCTGGCGATGAACGACACCGAGGTGACGACGCTGGTGCTGGGAGAGTTCGGCCGCGACCCGTTCTTGAGCGACCACGCGACGTGCCTGTCGGCGGCGGTGTTCGGGCCGCGCGTGAAGCCCGGCAACACCGGGCCGGCGTTCAGTCGTGGTGGGAAGCTCGCGATGCCCGCGGGCACTCCGGGCATCGCCGGGCTGTGGTCGCTGGTGGCCGAGCTCGTGGGTGTGACGTCACGGCCGTTCGGCGCCAACCCGCACGCGTTGGTGACGAGCTGAATCGTGCTGACTCCTCGCGGCGCGGTGAAGGTCAAGCCCGGCTGCGGCGCCACATCGACAACAAGGTCACCACCACGGCGAGGTTCGTGAGCGTCTGCCAGATGAAGCGCGTCTCGGGGAACTTCAGCACCATCACCAGCGCGCCAAGGTACGCGAGCGGAATGGGCCAGGCCTGCTTCAACATCGAAACGGCGATGAGGCCCATCACGAAGCCCCAGTAGCCCATGAGAATGGGGCCCGAGTTGAAGCCCGCGCGGCCCGTCACGAGAACCCACGCAGTCAGCCCGGCTGCCTGCACGAGCCACGCGAAGATGAGCACCGCCGAGAGCTGTCGATTGAGCGGCGTGAGAGACGCGCGGTAGCGGGTTCTGAGCGCGAGCAGCACGAGCCCCGAGACGAGCGCCATCGGCACCGACAGCACGCCTTCGAACTGCGGCAGACGCTGCACCGTGAAGGTGCCCATCATGGGCATCACGACCCAGATGACGCCGAGAATGGCAGCGGCGAGGAAGCGCGGCGTGCTGCCAGTGCGTGGATCCATCGCGAGCTCGAGCGAGTGGAGCCGCGTCTTGCGCAACTCTTCTTCCTCCACGGCGCGCGCGACCTCGGCGCTGAGCGTGTCATTGGTCGCGCCGAGCTCGGCGAGGTGCACCTGCGCCGCGTGAGGCGAACCACGGGCCAGCTCGAAGCGCACCATCGCCTCGATGGCGGTGCCCAGGCCCACGCGCGCGTCGTCGTTGTCAGGCCACTCGCGCAGGGCCTGCTGAAAACCGAAGCGGCACGCCGAGTACGCGCTCGCCACCGCCTCGATGTCGGGCGCTCCGGCGCGACACGCGTCCTCGAGTGAGCGCAGCCGGGCGGTGGCCTCAGCGGTGAGCAGCAGCGACCCCTGATGTGCCGCGAAGGCCTCGAGTGAGCGTCGAACCACCTCGGCGCTCGCGGGCCGCTTCGTCGCATCGGCGTGCATGCAGCGTCGAACGAGGTCAGCCAGCTCACGAGGTACCGAAGGTGAGAGCTGCGGCTCGGACTGCAGAATGCTCGCGAGCACTTCCGATGGAGTCGCGCGCAGGTGTGGCGGCTGACCGGTGAGCACCTCGAAGAGCACGGCGCCGAGCAGGTACACGTCGGTCGCGGCCGAGAGCACGCCGTCTCCGCCGAGCATTTCGGGAGCGGCGTACGCCGGTGTTCCCGCGAGCCCACGCGCAGGGCCGGGCGCCGTCGCGATGCCCCAGTCGACGAGGTACACCTCACCGAACGCACCGAGCATCACGTTGTCGGGCTTCACGTCGCGATGCACGAGCCCGCGAGCGTGGGCGAAGTGAAGCGCATGACAGACCTGGCCAAGCACGAGCAGGTGACGGGAGAGCGACTCCCGATGCAGCGTCGAGTCGACGAAGGCGGGGTTCTCGCGGAGCGCCTGCGACCACGAGCGCCCTTCGATGCGCTTCATCACCAACTCGGGCTGGCCATCGGGGAGCAGCCGGAGGCTGTAGACGGGAAGGATGTTGGGGTGCTCGAGGCGGCCCGTGCGCCACGCCTCGGCGACGAGCGCTTCGACGTCGGCTTCGTCTGCGCGGTCGGGACGGAGCGACTTCACCGCGACCTTCCGGTTCAGCGACTGCTGTGTCGAGAGCCGAACCACGCCCATGCCACCTCGGCCGAGCAGGCCTTCGTCGGGGTACGTCTCGTGGCCGGCGAGGGCACGGAGTTGAGCGAGGGCACGAGCGCCTTCTTCTGCGTCACGTGGAGGCTCGACCGTCGAGCGTGGCCGACGAACGAGCGTCTCGGCCTGGTCTCCGAGCGTCGTCAGCAGCGCTTCGAGGGAGTCGCTCATCGGCGCCCACAGCATGTCACGGCGCGCCCGGGCGAGATGTCAGCTCATGTGAGGTCGTTCGCGCGTCGTGACGAGGTGTCGTGCGTGCGTCCGTCGTGCGTGCGTCCGTCGTGCGTGCGTGCGTCCGTCGTGCGTCCGTCGTGCGTGCGTCCGTCCAATGCCTGTGCGCGACGGACGACGTGGCTCGCGTGCCGGTTCAACTTCAACGCGCGGCGCGGCCATCACGCGTGGTGCCATCACGATTCACCGTCACCGTCGCTTCATGACTCGCTGGTGCCGATGGTGCTTGTGCGGGCGCCGCTGACTTCACCGTCGCGAGCGCCTCGACGAGCGCCCGCTGGCCGTGCGGCCACGGAGCGTTCGGCCCTTCGAGCTGCCGCAGCCGCTGCGAGACCAGCCGCGCCGACGGGACCCGCTTCGCCACGTCGCGCTCGAGCAGCGACGAGACGAGCGCATCGACCTCGGGTGGAACCGAAGGCCGCTCGACGGACGGCGCGGGCAGCGGCGCTTCGAGCAGCGCACGCACCAGTGCCACGTCGTTCTCTGCCGAGAAGAGCCGCCGGCCGGTGAGAATCTCGAACGCGGTCGCGCCGAAGGCGAACAGGTCCCACGAGGGCAGGGGCTCCAGCGCATCGAGCTGCTCCGGCGCCATGTACGCGAGCTTGCCGCGCACCGTGCCCGTCGCCGTCAGGCCGCCCGAGGCCTGCCAGCGCGCCACGCCGAAGTCGCTGATCTTCACCTCTCCCGTACGCGAGAGCAGCACGTTCGGCGGGTTCACGTCGCGATGCACGAGGCCCACCGAACGGCCATCGGGCGATGGCTTCTCGTGCAGGTACGCGAGCCCTTCGGCGACCTCCGCGATGATGAAGAGGCACGCTGGCAGCGGCACGAACTCGGCCCGCTCACGATGCGCGCGCAGCAGCGCCGACAAGGTGATGCCGTCGACGAACTCCATCGCGAGAAACCACGAGTCGAGGTGCCGGCCGAAGTCGAGCACCTGCACGAGGTTCGGGTGGGCCAGCGTCGCGCCCAGCTCGGCCTCACGGCGGAACAACGCCACGAACTGCTCGTCGCTCGCGTGCGACGGCAGCACGCGCTTCACCGCCACCTTTCGCTCGAAGCCACCCTCGGGTGAGTAGGTCGCGGTGAACACCTCGGCCATGCCGCCCGCGCCGATGCGCTCGCCCAGCACGTACTTCCCCGCGAAGTCCTTGCGGCGTGACTCCTCGACGAGGGTGCGCACGCGCGAGACGAGGTACCCGCAGCCGATGCCCACGAGGGTCGTCGTCAGCGCGGGCCCGACGAACTCAGAGGTGGGCGCGTTCACCGCCGCGAGCAGCACGCCCAGGCTGATCAACGCCGAGACCGTCGCGAGCGCGATGGAGGCCAGGTCGAGCGCCACCGCCGCCAGCACGATGCCCGCGCAGAGCGCCGGAGCCAGGGAGCCAATCAGGTAGATGGGCTGGGCCATCGACGGAATCGCCGAGAGCGAGACGAGGCACAACGCAGGCAGGTCGAGCAGACCCACGGCAACGCCCGAGTACGGCAACACCGCCGGCCACTTTATGGTCAGCCCCAGTAGCCCGAGCGCGATGAGCGTGTAGACCGAGAAGAAGGGGAGCGTGGCGTTCCAGTCGGGCAGCTGCTCGACCTTCGCGTAGTACGCCGTCATCAGCAGGTACGCCGCCGCGCCGAGCGCCCGCAGCCGCACCAGCACCCGCGCCGTCTTGCCTCGCTCGTCTCGAATGAGCCGCTGAAGGTGCTCGCGCACCGAGCGGTTGAGCGTCGTCATCGCGACGCGAGTTGAGCACTCCTCGGCCCGCGATGCCTCTTCAGTGCGCGAGCAGCTTCACGCACGCCGCGTCGTCGCGGGCCCCGACGGTGGGAGGCATCGAGGCTCCGACCATGAAGCCCGTCTGGTCCTTGAAGAACTTCGAGCGCTCGTCCTTCTCGAAGTAGACGTAGGTGCAGGTGTCGCCCTCGACGACGGCCCAGGCGAACTGCGTCTCGGTCGCGGCGGTCGGCTTGCCGAGCGACTTCTCGAACAGCGCGTAGGCCTTGTCGAAGTCGTCGAAGGGCTTCGCCTTGTTCTTCATCTTCAGCAGCAGCTTCGACGTCAGCGCTCCCGAGAAGGGCGGCGGCTCGGAGTTGTCGATGGCAGCGAGCGTGAAGTCGATGCCCGTCAGCGGCGCGCCCTTCAGCGACAGCACCTTCGCGTCTTTGCCCTCGACGCTCGCGGTGGGCGTGCCCGTGTAGAAGCCGGCGAAGTCGTACGACGGGTTCGGCGCCATCGTCGACTTGCCCGTCTTCTTGAAGTTCGCCTGCGCCTCGAGAATCTCCGCCTTCATCTTCGCCATCGTCTCGCTGCCGTACACGCGCGCCGAGATGGTGACGTCGCCGTCGGCGAGCCCCTTGATGACGAAGTCGAGCTTCTTCGCGTTGGCCGTGAGGTCGAGGGCCTTCATGCCGTTCGCGCCGTCGAGGTCGGGCACCGTGCTGCCGTACTTCGTCGACCAGGCCACCTGCACCCGCGCCCCGGCCTGCAGCTCCTGGGGGAACGTCACCGACCCCTGCACCGTGTTGGGCCCGGGCTGGAGCGTGTTCTCGAGGGTCAACACCTGCGGCTTCGCGCACGCAGCGAGGGAAAGCAGAGCAGCGACGGCCAGCGTCTTCATCGGGTCTTTCCGCCAGGGCGAGGGGCCGAAGCTGCCGTCTCTGACCCTCCGCGCTCCCGAGGTGTGCAGATTCTCAGCGGTTATTGTCTCCGGTGGAGACTTTTTGCGCCAATCGTCTCGAAATGCCTGCCGACCGTGACTCGCTGCGCTATGGATCCGGCCGCTTCGCTCTCGTTTTCCACTCACCTGGAGCCGTTCATGAAGATCCGCAAGGTGGCCGTTCTCGGCGCGGGCGTGATGGGCAGCGGCATTGCCGCGCACCTCGCCAACGCTGGTATTCCCGTTCTTCTGCTCGACATCGTGCCGCCGAAGGCCGAGCCGACCGACAAGACCGACTCGAAGGCGTTTCGCAACAAGTTCGCCAACTCTGCCGTCGCGAACCTCGTGAAGCAGAAGCCCGCGCCGCTGATGACGCAGAAGGCGCTCGCGCTCATCGACGTCGGAAACTTCGAAGACGACCTCGCGCGCGTGAAGGACTGCGACTGGGTGGTCGAGGTCATCAAGGAAGACCTCAAGCTCAAGAACGACCTCTTCCGGAAGCTCGAGAAGATCGTGCACCCCAACGCCATCGTCAGCTCGAACACGTCGGGCATGAGCATCAAGGGCATGACCGAGGGCACCAGCGACGACTTCAAGAAGCGCTTCCTGGTGACGCACTTCTTCAACCCCGTTCGCTACATGAAGCTGCTCGAGCTCGTCGCGGGCGAGAAGACCGACCCGGCGATCTTGAAGCGCGTGCACGACTTCGGTGAGCGCACCCTCGGCAAGGGCATCGTCTACGGGAAGGACACGACCAACTTCATCGCCAACCGCATCGGCACGTACGCGATGATGCGCACGCTCCAGCTGATGGATCAGCACGGCCTGTCGATCGAAGAGATCGACAAGATCTTCGGGCCCGCCATGGGCCGCCCGTCGTCGGCCGTCTTCCGCACCGCCGACCTCGTCGGCCTCGACACGTTCTTCCACGTGACGAAGAACTGTTACGACTCGCTGCCGAACGACGAGGCCCGTGAGACGTTCAAGGCGCCCGCGTTCCTCGAGAAGATGATCGAGAAGAAGATGCTCGGCGACAAGACGCAGGGCGGCTTCTACAAGAAGCAGAAGGGCGGCGAGGGCGAGAAGGAGATTCTCGTGCTCGACCTGAAGACCCTCGAGTACCGCGCGCAGAACAAGGTGCGCTTCGAGTCGCTCGGCGCCGCGAAAGACGTCGAAGAGCTGCCCGAGCGCATTCGCACCGTCATGAACGGCAGCGACAAGGCCGCGAAGTTCGCCGAGCAGGTGACGCTCGATGCGCTGGCCTACGCCTCGCGCCGCCTCGGAGAGATCGCGGACGACTACGTGAACATCGACCGCGGCATGCGTTGGGGCTTCGCGTGGGACCTCGGGCCGTTCGAGACCTGGGACGCGTACGGCGTCGAGAAGGGCGTCAAGCGCATGAAGGAGCTCGGCATCGCCGTGGCTCCGTGGGTCGACGAGATGCTCAAGAGCGGCCGCACCAGCTTCTACGGGCGCGACGGCCTCAACGACACGTACTGGGACGTGAAGACGAAGTCGTCGAAGCCGGTCGAGCGCATCGCGCGGCAGATCACCGTCGAGGTGCTCAAGCGCGGCAACAAGAAGGTCGACGGCAACGAGTCGGCCACGCTCTGGGACATGGGCGACGGCGTGCTGCAGCTCGAGCTGCACACCAAGATGAACAGCATCGACACGCTGATCATCGAGATGATGAACAAGGCCGTCGACGTCGCCGAGAAGGACTACCGCGGCATCGTCGTCGGCAACGACGGCGCGAACTTCTCGGCCGGCGCGAACATCGCGATGCTGCTCTGGGCCATCAAGGACGGGCAGTGGGAAGACGTTCGCAAGCTCGTCGGAGGCTTCCAGCAGGCGAACCAGCGGCTGCGCTACTCGTCGATTCCGGTGGTGACCGCGCCCTTCCAGCTCACGCTGGGCGGCGGCGCCGAGCTCACGATGGCGGGTAACTTCGTGCAGGCGGCGGCCGAGACGTACATCGGCCTCGTCGAGGTCGGCGTCGGCCTGATTCCCGGCGGCGGCGGCAACCTGCAGATGCTCCGCAACCTCTACGGCATGCACCAGGGCTCGAAGGACATGGACGCGCTGCCCTTCCTCAAGAAGGCGTTCTTGAACATCGGCACCGCGAAGGTCGCGACCAGCGCCGAAGAGGCGAAGGAGGCCGGCTTCTTCACCCCGAAGGACGGCATCTCGATGTCGCGCGACCACCAGCTCGCCGACGCCAAGGCCGTCGCCATCGGTCTCGCCGAGGGTGGCTTCCGCCCGCCGCGCGCAGCGACGTTCTACCTGCCCGGCAAGAGCGGCGCGGCCACCATCGACATGATGCTGTACGACATGCAGCTCAACCATCAGATCAGCGAGCACGACCGGCTCATCGGCCGCAAACTCGCGAGCGTGCTGACGGGCGGAGACACCTCGGCGTCGGTGCCCACCACCGAAGCGCGGCTGCTCGAGCTCGAGCTCGAGGCCTTCCTCTCGCTGTGCGGCGAAGAGAAGACCCAGGCGCGCATCGAGCACTTGCTCACGAAGGGCAAGCCGCTGCGCAACTGAGCCGATGACGACGGGCGCCTGCTGCCGAATGGGCAGGCGCTCTGGCTGCAATCACAGAAACCCTCACTACCTTTGCTGCTGAAGAAAGAAGGAGATCCTCATGGCTGAGAGAGTCGTCATCGCCAGCACCGCCCGTACGCCGTTCACCCGCGCCAACAAGGGCGAGCTCAAAGACACGCGCCCCGACACGATGGCAGCACACGTCATCAACGCGGCCATCGAGCGCGTGCCGGGCCTGAAGAAGGAGCAGATCGAAGACGTGGTGCTCGGCTGCGCGATGCCCGAAGCAGAGCAGGGCATGAACGTGGCGCGCATCGCGACGTTGCTCGCCGGGCTGCCCGACAGCGTGCCGGCGATGACCATCAACCGCTTCTGCGCGTCAGGCGTGCAGTCGATCGCGCAGATCGCCGCGGGCATTCAGGCCGGGCACTACTCGGTCGGCATCGGTGGCGGCACCGAGACGATGACGCTCGTGCCCATGGGCGGCAACAAGGTCTCGGCGAACCCCGAGCTGATGGAGAAGTTCCCCGAGGTCTACACCTCGATGGGCGCGACGGCCGAGAAGGTGGCGGCGAAGTGGAACGTGACGCGCGCTGATCAAGACGCGTTCGCGCTCGAGTCGCAGAAGCGTGCGGCGGCCGCGCGTGAGACGGGCAAGTTCAAGGACGAGATTGCTCCCATCAAGGTGAAGTACTTCGACGACGGTGGCGCGGCGCGTGAAGTGACGCTCGCCGACGACACCATTCTTCGCCCTGAGACGACGCTCGACGGCCTGAACAAGCTGAAGCCGGCGTTCGACTCGAAGGGCACGGTGACGGCAGGGAACGCGTCTCCGCTGACCGACGGCGCTGCGGCGGCGGTGCTCATGAGCGAGTCGAAGGCGAAGGAGCTGGGCGTGAAGGCGCTCGGCTACTTCGTCGACTACACGGTCGCGGGTGTTCCGCCCGACATCATGGGCATCGGCCCGGTGCCGGCGGTGCGCAAGCTGCTCGAGCGCAACAAGCTGACCGTGAAGGACATCGACCTGTTCGAGCTGAACGAGGCGTTCGCGGCGCAGGGCCTGTACTGCGCGCGTGAGCTCGGCATTCCGGCCGACAAGCTGAACGTGAACGGCGGCGCCATCGCGCTCGGTCACCCGCTCGGCGTCTCGGGCGCGCGCCTGGTCGGAACGATTCTGCGTGAGCTCAAGCGTCGTGGCGGCAAGCGCGGCGTCGTCACCATGTGCATCGGTGGCGGCATGGGCGCTGCGGCCCTCATCGAAGTGGCCTGAGTCGTCTCGCAGGCAGCGTGAACGCCGTCGGTTCCAGCTCGGAGCCGGCGGCGTTTTCGTGTCTGACCTGTGCGAAGGAGCCGACATGCCGACGAGTCCAGACGAACAGCTGCGGCATCTGCTCGACGGTCGCTCCTTCGAAGACCAGACCTTCTCGAACCTCGCGCTCTCGTCACGCGCGCTCGAGGGCAAGGAGTTCTTCCGCTGTCGCTTCGAGCACTGCGTCGGCCAGGAGTCGCAGTGGCGTGATTGTCTGCTCGAAGACGTCGAGTTTCGCAGCTGCGACCTCACGCGGGCGACGTGGAAGCAGGTTGGCCTGCGGGGCGTGCGCTTCGTCGGCTCGAAGCTGATGGGCGTGTTCTGGTCGTCGGTGTCGCCGTTGCCCGAGGTGTCGTTCGACGAGTGCAACCTGCGCTACGCGACGTTCGAGCGGCTGAACCTTCGCAAGACGCCGTTCCTGAAGAGCGTGGTGCGCGAGGCGAACCTGCTCGAGTGCGACCTGAGCGATGCCGACTTCTCGGGCAGTGACTTGAGCGGCAGCACGATTCGCGGGTGCACGCTCGCGCGCGCCGACTTCAGCAGCGCGACGAACGTCTTCATCGACCCCGCGCAGAACAAGGTGAAAGACGCGCACATCTCGACGGAGGCTGCCGTGGCAGTGGCCGAGCAGCTCGGCTTCGTCGTTGGCGCTCCTCCGCCTCGCCGGAAGAAGTGAGCCAGGCGCGCGCGAGGCGGAGAGGTTCCGGTTGCCTGGGGCACTGCGCCGGAGAACGAAACGGACCCGAAAACACGCGGTCGACGACGCGAGACGCCTGAGACGCGCGCGGAGTTCCTTCTCGCGAGTTCGCCACTTTTCGCGGAAGGTCCGTGGCCGACGTCGTGTTCGCGGTCCCGCTGAATCACCGTCCATTGGAGCCACCGTGCGCCTCCTGCTGCTCTCCGCACTCCTCGTCTCGGCCGTCGCCTCCGCCGCACCACCCTCAGACGAGCTGCCCGCCGCGCTGCGCGACTGGAGCGGCTGGGTGCTGCACGGCGAGAAGCAGGTCGGCTGCCCCTTCGTGAACGGCTCCGAGGTGCGGCTGTGCGCGTGGCCTGCGCAGCTCACGCTCTCGCTCGACGACAAGGGCGGCACGTTCAGCCAGCGCTTCCGCATCTACCGCGAGGCCTTCCTCACCTTGCCCGGCGACGCGAAGCACTGGCCGCAGAACGTGAAGGTCGACGGCAAGGCCGCCATCGTCGTGCCGGGCGGCGATGGGCTCCCGACGGTGAAGCTCGGCATCGGCGAGCGCTCCGTCACCGGCGACTTCTCGTGGGACACGCTGCCTGAGGCGCTGCTCGTGCCGCCCGCCACCGGCCTCGTCGCCTTGAAGCTCAAGGGCACCGACGTGCTGCTGCCCAACCGCGACACCGAAGGCCGCGTCTTCCTGCAGAAGGAGGGCGCCGCGCAGGAGGCCGAGAACCTCGACATCACCGTTCACCGTCAGCTCGTCGACGACATTCCAGCGCGGCTCATCACGCAGGTCTCGCTGCAGATTTCAGGCAAGAGCCGCGAAGTGGTGCTGGGCCGTGCGCTGCCCGCAGGCTTCTCACCGATGTCACTCACGAGCGCCTTGCCGGTGCGTCTCGAGTCAGACGGCAAGCTTCGCCTGCAGGTGCGGCCCGGCTCCTTCGTCATCGAGCTCGTGGCCCGCAGCGAAGGCCCCATCACCACGCTCAAGCGCCCCGCGCCCGAAGGCCCGTGGATGGAGGACGACGAGGTGTGGACGTTCGATGCGCGCCCGTCGCTGCGTCAGGTGCTCGTCGAAGGCGTGAAGCAGGTCGACCCGCAGCAGACGACGCTGCCCGCGGAGTGGAAGCGCTTCCCCGCGTACGCGATGTCGCTCGACGACTCGATGCAGCTCACCGAGCGCCGCCGCGGAGACTCGGACCCGGCGCCCGACGCGCTCTCACTCACGCGCACGCTCTGGCTCGACTTCGACGGCAAGGGCCTCACCGCGAACGACCGCATCAGCGGGCCGCTCCATCGCTCGTGGCGCCTCGACATGCAGGAGGGCACCGAGCTCGGCCGCGTCGTCACCGCGGGCTCCGACCAGTTCATCACGCGTATGCCCGGCGCTCAGGCAGGCGTCGAGCTGCGTGAAGGCCAGCTCACGCTCGAAGCCGACAGCCGCATCGTCACGCCGCTCTCGGCCATTCCCGCCGTTTCGTGGAACGCCGACTTCACCTCGGTGCGCACGACACTCCAGCTGCCGCCGGGGTGGACGCTGGTGAGCGCGTCGGGAGCCGACTCCGTGCCCGATACGTGGATGCAGCGGTGGACGTTGCTCGACCTCTTCCTCGTGCTCATCATCTCGCTCGCGATGGGTCGGCTCTTCGGCTGGCCCTTCGCCGGCCTCGCGCTCGTCGCGTTGACGCTGGGCTGGCTCGAAGACGACTCGCCGCGCTTCGTGTGGCTCGTGGTGCTGGTGCTCGAGGCCATCTTCCGGCTGCTGCCCGAGCACTGGCTCAAGTCGGTGTTCCGCTGGTCGCGCTTCGCCGCGTGGGCCGCGCTCGTCGTCATCACCGTCTCGTTCATGGTCGACCACGTGCGCCACGGCATGTACCCGGGCCTCGCGCGCGAGATGTCGTACGGCGGCGTGCAGAGCTGGTCCGACTACTCGAGCGAGAACGAGGTGCAGTACCAGCGCAGCATGACGGTCGAGCCCTATGGCGGCGGCGGTGGGCCCGGTCAGAACGACGACCTCGAGCAGGAGGAGTCGGGCATGTTCGACCTGCAGAAGAAGGAGGCTGCTCCCGAGAAGCCGCGCGCCGCGTCGACGCCGCAGGCCCAGCAGTTCAAGCAGCAGCTCAACCGCAGAAAGGTCGCCACGCGCGACTACGACAAGACGGTGCTCGTGCAGACGGGCCCGGGCCTTCCGCGCTGGAACTGGAAGGAGATTCCCATTCACTACTCGGGGCCGGTGGAGCGCACGCAGACGTTGTCGCTCTTCCTGCTCGGGCCCGGCGCGAACCTGGTGCTCGCCTTCGTGCGCGCGCTGCTCTTCGCGTTGCTGGTGCTGACGGTGCTCGGCTTCCCCGGCTCGTTCTGGCCGTCGTTCTTCAAGAAGGCGCGTGGGCCGGCCGTCGCGGGGCTGCTCGTGCTCGGCGTGCTGGTGCCGACGCTCGCGCGCGCTGACGAGGTACCGAATGAGGCGATGCTGAACCAGCTCAAGGAGCGGCTGCTCGAGAAGCCCGCGTGCGCGCCGCAGTGTGCGTCGTCTCCGCGGCTCATGCTCGAGGCCACGCCGACGACGTTGCGGCTGCGCATCGAGGTGCTCGCAGGCGCCGCCACCGCCGTTCCCCTGCCCGGCAACGAGAAGCACTGGCTGCCGCGCACCGTCGTCGTCGATGGAAAGCCGGCGAGCGGGCTCAGCCGCGGTGACGACGGCGTGTTGCTGCTCGCGGTCGACGAAGGCGCGCATCAGGTGCTGCTCGAAGGACCGCTGCCGCCGCGTGACACGGTGCAGGTGCCGCTGCCGTTCAAGTCGTATCGCGTGGAGTCGAAGGTCGACGGGTGGACGCTCGACGGCGTTCACGAAGACGGCGTCGCCGACGAGAACCTGCAGCTGTCGCGCAAGGCCGACAACGTGAAGGGCTCGGGCGCGGCGCTCCAGAGTGGAACGCTGCCGCCGTTCGTCGTCATCGAGCGCACGTTGTCGCTCGGGCTCACCTGGTCGGTCGAGACGCGCGTCGAGCGCCTCACGCCGACGGGCTCGGCCGTGGTGCTGGAAGTGCCGCTGCTCGCGGGAGAGTCGGTGACGTCGAGCGACGTGCGCGTGCAGAACGGCAAGGCGCTGGTGAACATGCCGGCGAGCGCGACCGAGCTGAGCTGGACGAGCGTGCTCGAGGCGAAGTCGCCCATCGCGCTCACCGCCGCAGAAGGCACGCCGTGGGTCGAGGTGTGGCGCGTCGACATCAGCCCCGTGTGGCACGCCGAGTGGTCCGGCATTCCCGTGGTGCATCAGCCGAACGAGGTCGGCCCGCGCGTGCCCGAGTGGCGCCCGTGGCCGAAGGAGTCGGTCACCCTCGAGGTCGTCAAACCCGACGGCGTGCAGGGGCAGACGCTCACCATCGACCAGTCGCGGCTCGAGGTGGCTCCGGGCGTGCGCGCGACCGATGTGACGTTCACCGCGAACTTCCGCTCGTCACGCGGCGGCCTGCACCCGTTCACGCTGCCCGACGATGCGCAGCTGCAGAGCGTCACCATCAACGGGCAGACGCAGCCGATTCGGCAAGAGGGGCGTGCGGTGTCGATTCCGCTGGTGCCCGGTTCGCAGTCCATTCAGCTCGTGTGGCGTCAGACGAGCGGGCTGCCGGCTTCGTGGACGACGCCCGCGCTCGGGCTCGGGTTCTCGACGGTGAACGCCGAGCTGCAGGTGCGCATGCCGAGCGACCGGTGGGTGCTCTTCGTGACGGGGCCGCGCATGGGGCCGGCGGTGTTGTTCTGGAGCTTCCTGCTCGTGTTGCTCGTCGTGTCGGTGGGCCTGGGCCGCTCGAGGTACGCGCCGGTGAAGACGTACCAGTGGGTGCTGCTCGCGCTCGGGCTCTCGCAGCTGCCCATCGTCGCCATCGCGGCGGTGTTCGGCTGGCTGCTGCTCGTCGCGTGGCGTGAACGCGTGACGGTCGACGGCGTGGCGAGCTTCAACTTCCGGCAGCTGGTGCTCGTCGGCGCGACCGGCATCGCGCTCATCATTCTCGGCGTGTCGGTGTACTCGGGCCTGCTCGGGCAGCCAGAGATGCAGGTGCAGGGCAACGGCTCGAGCGCGTCGTGGCTGCGATGGTTTCAGGACCGCACGACGACCGACTTCCCGCAGGCGTGGGTCTTCTCGGTGCCGATGCTCGTGTACCGCGGCGCGATGCTGGCCTGGAGCCTGTGGATGGCGCTGGCCCTGCTCTCGTGGCTCAAGTGGGCGTGGAAGGCGTTCTCGCTCGGTGGGTTGTGGAAGCAGTCGCCGCCGAAGCCGCCGAAGAGCCCGCCGGTCGCTCCGGCTCCGCCTGCTGCACCGCCCGCTCAGCCGAGCTGACGCTTGATGGTCCTGATGTCGTCCTCGCACTGCTCGACGCGAGGGCGCAGGTCGTTCGTCTGTTTGAGGAACGACGTCAACTCACGCACGTTGCCCGCGAGGTCGGTGATGGCCGTCGCGGTGCGAATCTCGGACTCGACGATTCGGCGAGAGAGCTCTTCGCGCATCTGGTCGACGTGCTCCGAGAGGGAGTCGACTCGACCAGAGAGGGTCTCAGCGAGTGCATCGAGCCGGGCGTTCGTGTCGTCGATGCGCTCATTCGTCTTGCGACCCTCGTCGCGAATGCCCTTCAAGATCTCGATGGTGAGGTCGGTTGGTTCCATGACGAACGCTCTATCAGCCGGGTCTGACATCGAGTGGAGCACCCCTCAGACGTCGGATGCAACCGCGCCTCTCAGCGGGTGAACTGCTTTGCCAGACACTCGAGCGGCGCGTCAGTGAGGTTCGCGTACATCGCCTCGTTCCACTTCGTGAACGCGAGCTTCCACGTCGCGTGGTCCGTCGCGCACGTTGCGGCCAACTCACGCAGCGACTCGTCCTTCACGACGCCGAGCGCTGCCACCGCGTAGACGCGCGCGGCCTTGCCAGTGAGCTCGTCGGGGCACGCAGTGGGAGCACGCGCGACGTCGAGCAGCGCCTTGCGCGTCGAGGCCTCGGCAGTGCCCAGCGTCGTCGTGACGGCCGCGAGCCCCCACGTCACCTTGGCCGTGCTCCAGCACCCCGTGCGCTCGGTGGGAGCGCCTCGGGTGAGGACCTCGGCGAGCGCGTTCTGCACGGTGACGTCGTTGCTCTTCGCGAGTGACTCGGCCGCGAGCCCGACGCGCTCGGCGTCACGCTCACGAAGCACAGCCATGAGTTGGTCACGCAGCGCGGGCCGACGTGGGTCGAGGCACGCATTGAGCGGCTCCCGCTCGGAGTCGACGAGCGAGTGCTTCAGCATCTGCGTGATGGCG
>JAACJQ010000178.1 GCA_016879935.1 Archangiaceae bacterium
GGAGACCCGTGAGATGAAGCCGAAAGCGAAGACGCGAGCGGAGCGCGACTGCTGGTTCCTGCATCACTGCCGCGCGGTGCGAGGTCTAAGCGAAGGCGCAATCGAACTGAGGAACCCGTGAGCCGCGAAGCGGAGTTCTTCCAGGCGGTGCTGGCCGCGCCCGACGACGATGCGCCGCGCCTCGTGTTCGCCGACTTCCTCACGGGTGAAGGCGACCCGCGCGGAGAGTTCATCGCGCTCCAGTGCCGGCTCGCCGCGACGCCCGATGACGAAGCCCGCCGAAAGCTGCGCATCGCCGAGAACAAGCTGCTCGCCGCCCACGAAGCGAAGTGGACCGAGCCCTTCTTCGCCGTCGCGAAGAGCACGCCGTTTCGCAAGGTGAAGGTCGCCTTCCACCGCGGCTTCCTCGAAGAGGCGACGTTGCCCATCGACGCGCTCGACGACCTCGAGCCACTCTTCCAGGCGGCGCCGCTGCTCCGACGTTTGCGCTTCGACTCGCCAGGCTTCACGGGCCAGACGCACGCGCCGCCGACGCTCGCGGGCCGGCTCACGTCTCCGAGACTTCGAAACGTGCGCGCGCTCGACCTTCGGCTGCCCGCCGGTGGCGACGCGGTCGCGCTCGAGCTGGCCCGGTGCCCTCACCTCGCGGGCCTTCACACGCTCCACCTCGAAGCGACGGCGTGGCCGATTCCCGACTTCCCCACCCCGGTGTTCTCGGGGCCTTTGGAGTCGCATCGGCTCGGCGCAGGCGGAGCCGTCACGCTGGCCTCGTCTGCGCACCTCAAAGGGCTGCGTGACGTGAAGCTCGCGTCGAACGCGCTGGGTGGCGGTGGCGTAAAGGCGCTCCTCGAAGGTGGCTGGCCGCTCGAGTCGCTCGACGTCTCGGGCAATCAGCTCGACGACACGGCGCTGCTCGCCATCGCCACCGCACCGCACCTGTCGAAGCTGCGTCACCTCGGCCTCGGCGGCGGCACCTACAGCGCAGCGGCGCTCACGGCGCTGGCGACGTCGAAGACGCTCACCTCGCTCACGTCGCTCGACCTCACGGCGTCGCAGCTCACGCCGACGCTGCTCTCGCAGTTCCTCGATGCGCTGAAGCTGCCGGCGCTGACCGAGCTCACGCTCATCGCCACCGGCCTTGGAGACGCGGGCGCGTTGGCGATCGCGAAGAACCCGACCAGCCGCCAGTTCACCTCGCTCGAGCTCGGAGACAACAAGGTGACGCAGACCGGTGTGTTTGCGCTCGCCGATTCTCCGAACCTCAGCGGGCTGAAGCGTCTGCAGCTCAACGACGCGTGGCTCGGGAAGAAGGCCGTGGTCGAGTACCTCGCGGCGTCGGAAACCCTCGCCTCGTGCCGCATCTACGTGAAGGGCTCGCTGCTGGGTCGAGCGGCGCCAAAGAAGCCGGTCGAGAAGAAGCCCGCCGCGAAAGCGAAGCCGACGAAGGGGAAGAAGACCCGCTGACCCGTCGGCGATCAGCCGGTTCTTCGCTCGAGCGGGGCGAGGGCCTCGTCGACGGCGGCGAGCAGCTGCGCCTCGGTGAACGGCTTGGGCAACTGCACCTGAGCGCCCAGCCGCCCGGCGACGCCGAGCACGTCGAGGCCGTGAATGTGGCCGGCCGACATCGCGATGATGCGAACGTCGGAGCTGGTCGAACGCAGCAGGGTGATGACCTCGAACCCGTCGCACTCCGGCATGTAGATGTCGGTGATGATCAGATCGGGCGTGCAGTGGCTGGTGCGGCGCAGCGCATCGTGACCGTTCTTCGCGGCGATGACGTCGTGCCCACGGCGAACGAGCAGTCGCTCCGTGACACGTCGCACCTGCTCGTCGTCTTCGATGACCAGAACGATCGCCACGCGTACGCCCCCAGCCCTTCAGATGTAAGGGCCGACGCTCACGTCACGCCACCAATTCGCCTCGAGACACGAGGCGAACGATGAAGCGCAGCAGCTCCATGCGCACGAGCGCTTCACGCGCGGTGTCGCCGTGACCCCAGAAGTCGCGCCGCCCGCGCTCGGCGCTCGTCAACACGGCGTCGACCGCGGCGCGGCAGTCGCCTTCGAGCCAGCGGGCGCGCACCCCACGCACGAGGTGGGTGAGGGAGCGCTCCGTCACCACCACCAGCGCTCGTTCGAGCGCCTCGGGCCCGAGCCGCACCTCGTCGAGCCAGCCCACCAGCGTCTGCTGCGTCTCGCCTTCACCGCCGCCGCGCTCGAGCTGCTTCAACCAGCGGGCGCACTCCACCAGCAGCGAACGCTTCGAGGCGCCCTGCACGTGCCGCAGCGCCGCAGCGACCTGGCCATTCCAGAAGGGCTGCCAACACACCGCGGTGGTGTCGCGGTCGTCGAACATTTCACCCCACTCGGTGTGTTCGGCCGTCTGACCCGGCGGCACGACCGCGCACTCGCGGCGATCGGTCTTCGCGTTGGTGCACCGAACCCACCCGGTCTCGGCCGTGCCCATCGAGCTGTACGACGACACTTCCTGAACCCGGGTCTCGGCGATGGCGCGTGCCCACTCGTCTTCGGGCACCCAGACGGCTTCGAGCGGAACGCCGAGCGCCCAGAAGTCGGCGACCTCGTCGGCAGCGAGGGGCTTCGGGCGCTGCGCCGTCGTGCCGGGCTCGAGACACACCCGCAGCAGTCGCCGCGCGCGCTTCGAGCTGGGCGTGGCACCGAGCAACTCCGTGAGCCGGGCGTTGAAGCGTGAGCTGCGGGCAGCGGCCTCGAGGCGCTGCTGGAGCGCGACGCCGAGCGCTCCGCTGGCCGAGGGAAACCACTCGACGAACGGCTCGAGCAGCGGCGCCAGGGCGTCGTCGTTCAGGTGGTCCACCACCATCGCGAGCAGCGACGGCTCGACGAGCGCCACCGCTTCACGCGGCCGAGCGGTGCCGCTGAGCAGCTCCTCCATCACCAGCGCCATCGGCCGGGCGAGCCGCGTCAGCGCCTGCGCGCCCGGAGCCACGCTGCGCCTCCACACGAACCAGTCGCCGCACCGTGGGCACAGACGCAGGTCGGGGTCGTCGAGCCCCCACAACGAGTCGAGCCCAGCGTCGAGGTCGCGCCCGCCGGTGGCCGAACGCTCGAGTGCAGCGCAGACGGAACAGCCGCTCATGCCGACAGCAGAGCACGGCCCGCGAGGTCGCCGAATGCCCCTCGCGGTGCCGACGAAGAGCGCCCTCAGGTTCGTGAAGGGCTCGGGTATGGTCGAGCGCGATGAACTTCGCGCGGTCGACGCTGTGCCAACGGTGGCTGAAGTGACGCTGCTCGCCCTTCCCCTCGTGGTGCTCGCCGCCGTTCCGAAGCACGTGCTCGTGCAGGAGCTTCGTGGGCTCGACGTGCCCCGCGACGAAGTGACGTGGGTGAACGAGAAGCTCATCGAGGCGCTCGCCCGGCAGCGCTTCGAGGTCGTCACCGGTGAGCAGGTCGCCAGCGCGCTGGGCCTCGAGCGGCAGCGGCAACTGCTGGGGTGCGCCGAGGGCAGCAGCTGCTCGAGCGAGATTGCGCTCGCGCTCGGCGTCGACGGCATCGTCAGCGGCTCGGTGGCGAAGGTCGATGGCGGGTTCGACCTGTCGGTGAAGATCTTCTCGGCCCAGTCGGGCGCGCTGCTCGGCGCGCAGAGCGGCGTGGCGGCCGACCGGAGCGCCGTCTCGGCGAAGTGGAGCGAGCTGGTGGCTGCCCTCGACGGCCTGCCCGCGCCGCCGACGGTGAGCTCGACCGGGTACGCGCCACCGGTCTGGCTCTTGGTGAGCGGGCTCGTCGTCGCAGCGGCAGGTGGGGCGTGTCTGGCGGGCTCGCGGGTCGTCGACGCGTCGTTGCCGGGCGCGGGCTCGCTGACCGAGCTGCAGTCACGCGCGAACACGGGCTCGACGCTGCAGACGCTGGGCTTCGTGGGCCTCGGCGTCGGCGGCGCAGCGACGGTGACCAGCCTCGTTCTCGGCGCGCTGCTGCACCCGCCCGCCCAGGTCACGCTCGTGCCATCGGCGAGCGGCGCGTCGGTCTTCGTCGGAGGCCATTTCTGATGAAGCGCATCGTGCTCCTCGCGGCGGTGCTGATGGTCAGCTGTATCGACTTCACGAGGCGCGTCACCGACGTCTGCGCGACGAGCGGCGCGTGCGTGTGCGCCGAGCCTGGCACCTGCTGCGTGAACGCGGGCTTCACCTGCGACGACACCTCGGGCTGCTGCTCGGGGGCGCGCTGCGTGATGGGCACCTGCGTGGGGCGCGCGACCGGCGGCGGAGCGGCGACGGGTGGAGGGACGGCCATGGGCGGCGGCTCCGCGAGTGACGCCGGGCCCACCGATGCTGGCCCCGGTGAGTGGGTCTACGAGGCGTGGTGGATGGAGTCGGTGCCGCTCGAAGGCGACGCGGGGTTCTTCGCGCAGGTGAAGCGCGCTCCGTTCGACCCTGACGCCGTGCACGTCGACGACGGCCGCGCGCAGGTCGTCTTCTCGTCCGATGGAGGGGCGACGTTCTGCCCGCCGGGCTTCGCGCTCACCTGCGGCTCCTTTCGGGCGAAGGGCTCCCGAACCAGCGCCGACGTCGCCCTCGGCGTGCTCATCGCCACCGCTGACAACTCGCCGCCCAACCTCGCGAGGGTGGTGGGCGCCGACGGTGGGCTCTCACAGCAGCTCGCGCTCACACGCGCGCAGTGCGGCACCTCGACCGGGCTCGGCGGCGTCGACCTGCTCGACGGGCAGCTCGCGGTCTCGTGCGGCAACCTCTTCGCGCTCGGCGGCGTGGTCTCGCCCACCACGACCGGCACCTCGAGCCGGCTCTCGTACGACGTGTCATGCGCGGCGGGCGGCTGCGTGGTGCCCTGGCAGACCGACCTGAACGTCACCTTTCACCGCACCACGTTTCAGGCCTCGGGCTCGCCCGCCATCATCGACTTCCCGGGAATGGTGATGGCCGACGACAGGCCGACGCCAGCCACCGCAGTCGTCGCGCTCGACGACGGGGGCGTGTTCGCCGCGTGGTCGGTGTTCTCCCGAAACATCGGCGGCTCGAATGGCGTGTGGGTGGAGACGCCCGGTGACGGCGGGCTCACCACCTTCGACGTGACGCCCGTTGGCGTTCGCCTCTCGTGTCTCGACTCGTGCGTCTTGAGCTGGGGCAATGGTTACAGCCCCGAGCTGCGCTCCTTCGAGGGTGGCCAGTGGGTCAACCGCTCGGCAGGCTTCATGGGCATCGGCGTTCTGTCGTGGGCCGGCGTGCTGCACGGCACGACGCTGGTAGTGGCCGAGCCGAGACTGAGCGGCAACTCCGAGCTGTGGACCAACGGAACGCGCCGACAGACGGTGAGCAATGCCCGTCAGCTCACCATCGTGCGGCATCGGTGAGCGCTCGTCAGGGTGCGCGGGGTTCGGCGCGAGCGGCGCCTGCTGGGACGAAGCCCGCGGCCCACTCATGCAGCCCGATGGCTCGCGCATAACCGTCGACGACCTCGCCGGGTTGGAGCCCTTCGCTCGGATTGCAGTCGTGTGACTCGAACCGCAGTGTTTCGCGACGAGGCCGGCCACCGACTTCGCACTTCACCTCGAGCGAGACGACATACCCATCGGTCGAGGTGCAGGAGGACGGCCGTTCGGGTCGAAGGGCTCGCTCACGCACCTCGACCAGCCTGCGTGCCACCTCTGCAGCAGACAGCCTCACCGTCGCCGGGTTGGGTTGCTCGAGTTGCCGGTCGAGCTCGAGATTCATCGCCCCGCCCTTCGTGGTCCACGTCAGCGTGAGCCGGTTCTTGTCGCCCCCGAAACAGCCCTGAACGCCAAACTCGAGCGTCAGCGTGCCCTGCGTCGCGGGGCGTAGACACGTGAGGGGATCATCGACCGTGTTGCCCGTGAGACGTGCGTAGTCGCTGCGGTCGAGCGCGACGTTGGGGCCCTCGCTCCAATGGCCATCGAGCGTGGCCCGATAGAAGGTGCCGTCGGCAGCGCGGGCGAGCGTCTCTTGCTCATTCAAGAGGACGACGTCGGCGAAGTGCTCTCCGCGCGGAAGCGGGCTCAACTCACGCCACGAGAGCCCGTCGTCTTCGGAGACGAACGCGCGGCGCTCACCAATCGCTGTCTTCATCGCCCCCATCGTTCGAATGGACTCCGCTCTCGGGCGCTCCCGCCCGGGAGGGCCCGACACCCGCCCGACCAACCGCCTTCCAGCCTCGTCGAGGCGAACCACGGAGCGCTCTTCGAGCCACGCAGCGCCCCGACCGCGCGACACCGGGGACGAGTGAAGCACGGGCTCCCAGCCCGCAGGGCCGGCGTCGGCCGAGCGCGAGGTGACGAGCAGGCGGCCCCCTTCGGGCATCTCGACGACCCGCACCCCGGGCATCGCGTCGACCCGAACCGGGCTCCACGTCTTTCCACCGGCGAGGGTGCGGAGCGTGCCGGCCGGCCCGGACACCCACGCGAGGTGCTCGTCGTAGCGAACCAGAACGCTGACGGAGCGGTCGCCGGCCCGCTTCGGCTCGAGCGGCAGCGGTGCGAGCGCCTTCCACGTCTCGCCTCCGTCGTTCGTCTCGAACACGTGGCCGTACCACCCGGCGACCCAGGCTCGCTTGTCGTCGAGAACCGAGAGCGAAACGCAGCGGTCATCGGAGTTGGTGCCGGCCGGCTTCGTCAGCGCCCAACTCTGGCCGAAGTCGGCGCTGCGGAGCACGAGCCCGTCAGACCCGCAGGCCCAGACGGCCGAGCCGCGATGCGCGAGGGCGTAGACCCACTGACTGCTCGGCGTCGGCACCGAACTCCAGGTCGCGCCCCCATCGACACTGCGGAGGACCTGCTTGCTCTGATTTCCCGCGAGCAGCAGCGAGCCATCAGCCAGCAGTGCTCCAACCTGCAGGCCAGTTCCCATCGAGCTGGCGGGTGAGCGACGCCTCTCCCAGGTCGCGCCGCCGTCGCTGGTGACGAAGAGTGCACCGCACATGTCCGAGACGAGACCGGTCTGTTCCGAGGTGAAGATGATGGCGCCGAGCCGGCAGTGCTCGAGTGCGGGACCCGAGACGAGCGCGCTGAGCAGGAGCGACGTGAACATGCCGCCAGCCTGCTGCTCACCTCCACGCAACTGCAAGGGACCACCTTCAGTGTGTGATTCGCAGCAGCACGTTGGCGACGACGGCGAGACAGCGCTCCGAAGTCGCGCTCAGCCCGACGACGGCGACTGCTTCCGGCGCACGCGTTGCCTGGAGTACCGCGCTCTCGCAGTGGGGTGTCGCGTGGTCGACGACTGCGCAGGTCGTCTTTCAGCGCTTCGACGGTGCCGGGGTGAGCCTCAGCCAGGTCTCCCTCGGCGCCGGCTCGGTGTCGGAGGCAGGCAACCCGCTCGTCGCGACGCCCACCGGCTGGGTGCTCGTCATCTCGGGCAACAGCCCCAGCGTCGTCGAGCTCGGCACGGGAACGCCGGTGGTGACGCCGCTCCCCGGCACCGCCCAGCGCGCCTCCATCGCGTACGGCTCGAACCAGCTCGCGGTGGCGTACGACATGGGCGCGCAGCCCATTCAGTTCCACTGCGTGCAGGGCGGCGCCATCGTCGCGAACAGCACGCTCACCATCGGCACCATGACGACGACGATTCGGCCCAACCTGCCGAGCCTCGGGTGGAACGGCACCGCCTTCTTCATCGTGTGGAGCGAGACCGCGGGCGGCACCCCCAACCCGCTGCGCTCGGCGACGATTCCACCCACCATGACGAGCGGCAACGTCGTGGGCACACCGCTCACGCTTCGTTCCAACGCCGGGTTCAACAGCCTCGCGCTCGGCAGCTGCGGCTACGCCTTGACCTACGGCACCTTCGCGATGCCGACGATGCCCGACGCCCTCGAAGTGCACCCCTGAACGAAGCTGTTCTCTGCGGCCGATTGCGGGAACAATGGCCGCCTGGAGCAGTCATGACCACGGTCGTCCTCGAGAACCAGCTGGGCGTGCTGCGCTACCACGAGGTTCCCGGGCGCAGCGGCATCGTGCACCATCAGATTCGTGGGGCCATCTCTGGCCCGATGTTCCAGCAGCTGCTGCTCGAGGGGCTCGAGACGCTGAAGGCGAAGCAGGCGACGAAGTGGCTCTCTGACGACCGCTTCGTCACCGCTATCGACCCCAACGAAGCGCCGTGGAGCGACACCGTCTGGTGGCCACGCATGCTCGAGGCGGGCTGGAAGTACTGGGCCATTCTCGGCCCACACCAGCCCGCGGGCGGTGGCAAGGCAGCCTTTCAGCTCTCGTCGTTCGCGATGCGCGCCGCGCTGGCCAACGGGCTGACGGTGCGGTTCTTCACCGACCTCGACGCGGCGCTGGCCTGGCTGCGTGAGGTCGACGCGACGCCATGAGAGCGCTGCTCGTCGTGCTCTGCGTTGCTGGGTGTGCGCGTGTTCCCGGCGCGGGCCTCGACTCCGCCTCCGCCGCCAGCCTCGAGAGCTGCCGCCGCTGCCTGTCTCAGGGACGAACCTGGCAGGGCCCCCGCCCCGAGGAGTGCACGGCCAACTGCGACCTGATGGACACGTTCTGCTACCGCGACCACTGCCCCGGCGCGTGCGCGAAGGGTGCCTGCAACGACTGCCTCACGCGCGACGACTGCGAACGCGCCGCCTGTCAGTGGAACCAGTCGAACGAGGCCATGTGGTGCACCTCACCGTTTCGATGACGGCGCCGCGACCATGCCGCCCGTCACCACGGCGCCCTTCTTCGCCGTGAGCCGCCGGTACAGGTCGTAGTTGCCCTCGTAGCGAACGACCTTTCCTTCACCTTCGAACACCAGCAGCGCCGTCGCGACCTTGTCGAGGAAGTAGCGGTCGTGCGTGACGAGCAGCACCGCGCCCGAGAACTGCACCAGCAGCCGCTCGAGCACGTTGAGCGTGACGAGGTCCAAATCGTTGGTCGGCTCGTCGAGCACCAGCACGTTGGCGCCTTCGAGGAAGAGCCGGGCCAGCAGCAACCGGTTGCGCTCACCACCCGACAGGCCCTTCACCTTCATGCGCTGCATCGGCACGGGGAAGAGCAGGTCGTCGAGGTACTCCGCGAGGCGCATCTTCTTCTCGCCCAGCGTCACCCAGTCGTCGTCCCACGCGGCCTCGAAGACGGTCTTCTCGTCGTCGAGCGCGGTGCGCAGCTGGTCGTAGTGCACCACCCGCGTCTTCGGGCCACGGCGAATGGTGCCGGCGTCGGGCGGCAGCTCACCCAACAGCGTGCGAATGAGCGTCGTCTTACCCGCGCCGTTCTTGCCCATGAGCGCGAGGCGTTCGCCCGGCTGCAGAATGACGCTCACGTCGTCGAGAATCGTGTTCTCGCCGAACGACTTGCTGACGTGCGTGGCCTCGATGACGGTCTGCGAGAGGCGTGGCGCAGCGGCCAGCTGCAGCTCGGGCACCTTCGGCCGCTGAAACCCCTTCTCGCTGAGCAGCTTGCGTGCCCGCTCGATGCGCGCCTTCGACTTCGTGCGCCGCGCCTTGGGCCCGCGCCGCAGCCACGCCACCTCCTGCGCAATCCACTGCTGGCGTTTGTGCTCACCGGTCTTCTGCTCCTCGAGCTTCACGAACTTCTGCTCGAGGTACGCCTCGTAGTTGCCGGGGTAGCTGACGAGCCCGCCGGGCTGGCTGTCGGAGACGTGCGGCTCGACCTCGATGATGCGGTCGACGAGCCCGTCGAGGAAGTAGCGGTCGTGCGTGACGAGCAGCAGCGCCGAGTCGCGCGAGTCGAGCTCGTCTTCGAGCCACTCCACCGTCTCGGCGTCGAGGTGGTTGGTGGGCTCGTCGAACATGAGCAGGTCGGCGTGCGTGAGCAGCGCGCGGGCGATGGCGACGCGTGTTCGCTGGCCGCCCGAGAGCAGCTCGATGGGCTGGTCCCACGTGGCGGGGTCGACCCCGAGGCGGTCGAGCAACTTGCGCGACTCGTGCGCCGTGTCCCACCCGCCGAGGTGCTCGATGGTCTCGACCAGCTTCGAGAGGTGCTCCAGCACGCGCTCGTCGGCGTTCGTCTCGAGCGAGGCCGAGAGCTTCGCGTACTCGTCGAGCGCGTCGCGGAGTGGCTGCTGCGCGACGGTGAGCTCGCTCGACGGCGTGGCACCGGCGGGAAACTCGGGCTCCTGCGCGAGGTGGCTCACGCGCATGCCGCGCTGCACCTGCATGGTGCCGGTGTCGGGCTTCACCGCGCCCGTCAGCACCTTCATCAGCGTCGATTTGCCGCAGCCGTTCACGCCGACGAGGCCGACGCGTTCTCCTTCTTCGATGACGAGCTCGAGGTCGGAGAAGAGGGTGCGGCTCCCGAAAGAGAGCGTCAGGTCGAAGGCACGAAGGAGCGTCACCCACCGGCCGTACCCCAGTCACCCGGAGCGCGGTGGAGAAACTCAGGGCACGACGAGCCGGCAGATGACGGGCATCGTTCGCTGCGGCGTCGACTGATACCCGGCGAGCAGCACCTTGCCATCGGGCTGGAGCAGGAGGGCGAACGCGCGGGCTTCGGTGTCGGGCACGTGGGCGACGAGGTAGCCGCCGTTGGGGGCAGCGCGGTCGAGGCCACCATCGAGCTGAAGCAGCGCCACGGCCATGTCGGTGGCGCCGACGTTCGGGTCAGAGCTGAGGTCGTCGAAGCGCGACGCCATTCCCAGCAGGCCAGGCTTCACCTCGATGATGGCGTCACTGAGTGACTCGGGCAGCGGCACCACGCCACCGTCGGGCAGCAGGCGCGCATCGACGGTGCCTGCGCGGGTGGCGCCCGCGAGCAGCGCCGGGCCATTGAAGTGCAGCACCGCGCGGAATGAGCCGTCACGCAGCTGAATGAGCGAGCGCACCTGGGTCGTGCTCGAGAGCCTGCGCACGCCGAACGTGGGGTCGAGCCCGCCGTCGGCCTCGTCCAGCCGCGCGAGCTGAATCTCGCTCTGCGCCTGACCCGCCACGACGAGCCCACCGTCGAAGTCACGAAGCAGGGCGTGAGCGGCGAAGCTCCGAAGGCTCCGAACGGCGTCCTGCCGCCGGCCATCGTTTCCATAGAACTCGAGCGAGAGGTCGTTGAAGGCGTTGCGCGCTGCGACGGTGGGGCCGGCGACATCGTCGATGACGACGCCGCTCACGCCGCTCGGCACCGACGCACCAGTCGTCACGAAACCGCCGTCACCAAAGGAGCGGTCGAACGTTCCCGCCGAGGTGAGCTTCACGAGCGAGACGACTTCGTTCGTCGGCGACCCGGCGACGATGACGCCGTCGGCCCGGGGCAACAGCTTCATCACGCGGTGGTACCCGCGCGTGAGTTCGAAGCGGACTCGGCCCTGGTCGCCGAAGCTCGGGTCGGGTTGGCCTGCAGCCGACAGCTTCACCACCCCGATGGCGTCACGCTGCGAGCGGTCTCCGGCATCGGGAGGGCTGACCTCGCCGCCCACCCAGATGGTGCCGTCCGGTGCGAGCGCGATGGCTCTGAACTCGTCGGAGCCGCCACTGGTGAACGGCACCGTGAGACAGCCGTTGGTGCCGAACGTCGGGTCGAGGTGGCTGATGGGCGGTGGGCCCGCATCGAACGCCGCGTCTCCACCACCACTCGAACCTCCTCCGGTCGCCCCTCCGCCAGTGCCGGTCGAACCGCCGCCGGCGCCGCCTCCATCTGGGGTGACGACAGGCGCGGAGCAGGCAACGAGCAGGAGCAGCAGGAAGGAGAACGTTCTCATGGCGACGCGACGTTACAAGCCCAGCGCCAATCTCGAGACATCTTCAGTGACCAACGTTGTACGCGAGGCTCTTCAGCTCGAACTCTCCGTACGTCCACGCGCCGGCATCGGGGTGCCACCTCGTCTCGGCCTTCGTCGGCACACGCGCGGGACCGACCGTCGCGAAGTCGTGCACGGGCGTCGTCCACGGCATGACGTCGGCCTTCCCTTCTGGCGTCGCCGCGCGGTCGTCGGAGCGGAAGTCGACCAACTCTCCGGCCTCGTCGAAGAACAGCGTCGCCGAGATGGTGTTCGCGCCGAGGGTGAAGTGCGCGCGGGCCGAGCGTGAGTCGATGGCCTCCCACCGCACCGACGGCCGCACCAACTCACCGGGCGTGAAGATGCACAGGTCGTTGAAGAGGGTCACCGTCTCGGAGCGCGTCAGCACCTCGCCTTTCGCGTCCACCATCGTCTTCGCCGACAACAGCCGCACGCGCATCGTCGCGCCGTGTTCATCGAACGCGTGAAAGACGTCGACGGGCAGGCCCTTCATCGTCGCGTCCATCAGGAAGAAGCGGCGTGGCGTGTCGAGCGTGTTGAGTTGCTGCGCGGTGAACGACATCCACGGGTCGGTCGGCGAGGCACGAATGCGCCCGACCCAGTTCGCGCGGAAGTTCTGCACGCGGGGCTGACCGACGACGCCGGCGCGCCGCACGTAGTTCTGCACGGGCTCTGGCAGCGGCTTCAGGTCGGCCTCGGTGAGCACCTCGGCTTCGTGCGCAGGGCCGGCGAGCGCCTGGTCGCGTTCGTACTCTGCCGGCAGGCTCAGCGGGCCGCGCGAGAGGAAGCCGTACACCGCGCCGAGCAACAGAATGACGTTGGCGATGGCGCCGAAGCGGGCGTCGCTCCAGCTCGAGAAGATGACCGCCTGCGAGGTGAGGAGCGCGAGCGATGCGAGCACCCACCACCACCGCGGCGTGAGCAGCACCGCGACCGCCGTGCAGAGCGACAGCACGCCGGCGACGAGCCACGCGACGCCGACGGGCCTGCTGATGGGCAATGCAAGCTGAGGCAACGCCGCGAGCCCGAACGCTTTGGCGAAGCCGAAGAAGTGAATGAGGCCGTGAACGACGACGAGGCTGATGAAGACGGCGCGAATCATGGGTCCTCCTCTGCTGTTGCGAGCTGCGACAACCATCGTGAGAGCACGCGCTCGAGCGTGACGACGTCAGAGTCGGGCAGGCCCTCGAAGAGGCGCGTGATGAAGCGCTTCTGACGTTCAACCGCCGCGGGCCGGTCGAACGCCGCCGCCACCTTCCGCGTGCAGTGCAGTCGCAGCGCGCGCGCGTCTTCGGGGTCGGTCTTCAATTCGAGAAAGCCGCGCTGCTCGAGCTGGCGGGCGAGCTGCTTCACGTTCTGTCGAGACGTGCCGTACAGCGCGGCGGCCTCGGTGAGCGTCGGCGGCCCACCTTCGCGTTTGCTGACGATGGCGAGCAGCAGCCACTGGCTCGTGGTGAGCGGAACGCCCTCGCGCTCGAGCTCGGCGTCGGCCCGGCGCGCGAGGTGCTGCGCCACCAGAAAGAGCTGCCCGAAGACCGCGAACCGCGCTGCACCGTCAGGCCGTTTCATATGAGTAACATGGCTGCTGCTGCCGACGCACTGGCGAAAGTTGACCGACCTCGAGCGCCTCAGCGTCGCCGACCCGCTGCTCGATTCACCCGCCGTGAAGACAGCGCTCGAGAACTCACTCCTCGAAGACTGGCTGCATGAGCCACCGTCGGAGCACCCACGCCTCGCCCGGCGCTACGCCAGCGTCTCGCGAAAGACCGACGCCCTGCTCGCGCTCATTCAGGCGCTCGACGGCGGCACCCCACCCACCTTCCCGTGGATGAAGCTCTCAGTCACCGACACCCACGTGCACCTCGAGCTGAAGCTCAACGACCTCTGGAAGACCTTCGACGTCGACCGCTGACGCAGAGGCGAGCATCTGGCGCGGCTCACGATTACGACGGCTCTCTCTGCATGCTCCCGCTGAAACTCAAAGTGCTCGAGGCCGTCTCCGAGGTCCCCAAAGCCGCGTGGAACGCGCTGCTCTCGCCCGGTGAAGCGCCCGTCACCCGGTGGGAATGGCTCGACGCGATGGAGCAGTCTGGCTCGGCCACGCGCGCCCGCGGCTGGGAGCCGAAGCACCTCACCCTCTGGCGAGGTGACTCCCTCGTCGCGACGTTGCCCGCGTACCTGAA
>JAACJQ010000179.1 GCA_016879935.1 Archangiaceae bacterium
CGCGCGCGTGTCGCCCGAGATGATCAGCTTGGCGATCATCGGGTCGTAGTTCGGCGTGACGGTGTTGCCTTCGGCGTAGCCCGCGTCGAGGCGAACGCCGGTACCCGTCGGCGGCTGGAACACCTTGAGCGGCCCAGGTGACGGGAAGAACTTCACCGGGTCTTCGGCGTAGATGCGGAACTCGAGCGCGTGGCCGCAGCGCTTCACGTCTTCCTGCTTCACGGTGAGCGCTTCACCCGCCGCGATGCGGAACTGCCAGCCGATGAGATCGACGCCGGTGGTGAGCTCGGTCACCGGGTGCTCGACCTGCAGGCGCGCGTTCATCTCGATGAAGTAGACCTGCCCATCGGAGTACAGGAACTCCACGGTGCCCGCGTTCGCGTAGCCGAAGGCCTTCGCGGCCTTGAGGCCGGCTTCGTAGAGCTGCTCGCGCACGGCCGTGTTCTGGCCATCGAGGAACAGCGGGCTGCCGGCCTCTTCGACGACCGTCTGGTGCCGCCGCTGAATCGAGCACTCGCGGTCGAGGATGTGGAGGGTGTGGCCCTTCAGATCGCCGAGGATCTGCACCTCGAGGTGGCGCGGCGCGGGGAAGTACTTCTCGAGGTAGACCGTGTCGCGGCTGAAGGCGGCGCGGGCGCGATCGACACAGGCGCGAAACACCTTCTCGAGTTCGGCCGGAGAATTCGCCACCGCCATGCCGATGCCACCACCACCACCGGCCGCTTTGCAGAGCACGGGGTAGCCGATGCGCTCGGCTTCAGACAGCGCGGTCGCCACGTCAGCGACGGTGTCTTTCGTGCCCGGCACGATGGGAACGCCAGCGGCCGCGACCAGCTTGCGGGCCTCGCTCTTGTCCTTCATGCGCAGCATCGCCTCGGGCGGCGGGCCGACGAAGACGATGCCCGAGTCGGCCATGGTCTTCGCGAACTCGGCGTTCTCCGAGATGAAGCCGTAGCCCGGGTGAATCGCCTCGGCCTTCGTCTTCTTCGCGGCCTCGAGCAGCGCGGCGACGTTGAGGTAGCTGTCCTTCGCGGGCGCAGGGCCAAGTCGCACCGCTTCGTCAGCCTCTTTCACGAAGGGCAGCTCGGCGTCGGCGTCGGAGTAGACGGCGACGGTCTGCATGCCCATGCCGCGCGCGACGGTGATGATGCGGCGGGCGATCTCTCCACGGTTGGCGACGAGGATCTTCTTGAACATGGTCACTCCCGAGCGGGCGCACCGTAATACGCGCTCCCCGGCGCACCGGCGAATACCTTTTTCCCCTGCTGAACCTTCGACCGAAACTGGAAAGGGCGACGAGGCACGAGGTATGAGCGCGCGCGATGCCCCGCCGTGCCGCCAGACAAGCGCAGATCTTCTCCCTCGCCGAAGCACGGCTGGCGCGGCGGCTGACGACGTACCGCGATCGGCTCGACAAAGTGATCCGCTCCAACAAGCGGGCGATCGGCAAGCTGTACACGACGGGCTCGCTCTTCACGAAGGTGGGCGCACGGGCCGGGCGCGATCTGCTGACGGCGCACGAGCACCTGCTCCGCGTCGTGACGCTGCTCGACCGGCTCGGCGACGAAGGTGATGTGCCGGCTCCGAAGTCGATGAAAGAGGTCGAAGCGATCTTCACCGAGCTCGACACGCTGCTCGACCGCACTGGAGAGCTGACCGCGCAGACCTCGGAGCTGCTCGGCGATCTCAAGCCCGAGAGCTGACCGCAGCGACACCGTCAGTCAGCGAGCGCCGAGCCGGCGGTGTAATGCCCACGAGCGCAGTGACGTCGAGCACACCTCGAAGAGGGCTCGCGTCACGCCTCCTGCTCGGCAGACGAAGAACGAACGCTGCTGTGTCACCAGCGATAGCCAGCATTGAACCCGACCACCTGCGCGCTGCCGGAATAGGTGCCCGAGAACCCCGGAGCGGTGCTCGCCTGCGGCACGAGCAGCACGAGCTGGTAGCCCGCGTCGAGGTTCAGCCCGAACGCGAAGCGATAGCCGACGCCGAGACAGAACCGCACGCGCTGCGCATCGGGAAGATCGGGCGTGAGCGTGTCGGTCGGCGTCGCGGTCTGGTCGTAGACGGCGCCGAAGCGGGCCTGAATGTGCTTCGTCACGTCGTACTCACCACCGACGTGCACCGACATGGTGTCGTGCCAGCGCTTGGGCAGCGGGTTGTCGAGGTCGTTGTTCGTGAAGTCGATGAAGAGCTGCCGAAACGAGCTCCACATGACGACGTTGACGTCGAGGCCGAGGCGCAGGCGCGGCGTCGCGTAGAACCCGATTCCCACAGTGGCGATGTCGGGCATCGTGACGCTTGCCGTGATGGCCTGATCGGCGAGGCGCGACTGGAACTCGGGTGGAATCGAGCCGAAGTGCGCGCGGCCCTGGAACGTGAGCGGCACGTTCGAGCGCCAGGTGAAGCCGTAGGTGAGGCGATCGTCGATGAGGGTGCCCTGCACGCCCGCGTTCCAGCCCAGGCCCCACGCGTCACCGGCGAGCGAGACCTTGCCCTCGGCGTCGATGAACGGCAGCCCGCGCTCGATGGCGACGGTGCCTCGAACGATCTGCACGCCTGCGCCGATCTTGAACTTCGGGTGAATGCGGTACGCGATGGTCGGGTTGAACGCGAACGTCTGCACGTTCGACGACAGCGCGCGGCCACGGCCTTCCCAGGAGTCGGGCCACGTCGCTCCGGCGCCGAAGGGGTTGAAGACGCCGAGGCCAACCGAGAGATCGTCGGTGATGCCGAACGACGCGTTGAAGTTGATCGGCGTCGACAGCCTCGTGAGCGTCTGCGTGCTCTGGCCGGACGCGTCCGAGGTGAAGACGATGGAGGGGATCACCAGCGACAGGCCGGCCTGCACGTCGAGCCCTCTGCGGCCGGCGAGGCCCGCGGGGTTGTAGACGATGGAGGAGGCGTCATCGGTGAGCGCAGTGACGGCGATGCCCATGCCGGCCGCGCGCGCGTGATGGGTCTCGAGACGAAAGCCGCTCGCAGCCGCGGTCGAGGCGAACAACACGATGAGGAGTGCGCGGAGCTTCATGGCGTCACCGGAACATTCGGGGGCGTGGTGCCCGTCGAGAGGAACGTCGAGATCTGGCCCTGGGCGATGGTGGTCGCACAGGTGCCTGCATTGAACGCTCCGTTCGTCGAGTCACACTCGGGGTTGATGGTGGCCGACCCCGCAGCACCTCCGGGCCCGAGCAGAAAGCCCGCTCGCGCCGCTGCTGGCCAGCTCGCGGGAAACCTGCCGGCCGCTGCCGTTCCCGTGTGTGAGGTGAACGTGAACCACGAGAGCCTCGAGGCGTCGCGGCTGGCAGCGCCAAGTCTCAGCAGTTTCGAGACGCCCTCGGCCGCGAACAGGTCATCGCCTTCGATGGTCTGAACGAACACCCTGCGGCCCGCGTTCATCGACCCGAGAGAAGCGGCCAACACGTTCGCTGGCTCGGAGCCGTCGAGCATCGTGCGGGCGAGCACGACCGCCTCGTCGTAGCCCGCAGTGCCTGGGCGCTGGGTGGCGACGAACGGCTCACGCTGCGCCGCGAGCCCGGGCGCCGAGAGGAGCGAGCCGACGAGATCGCCGCCGCTCGCGCTCAGAGCGACTCGACCAGGGCGGGAGCTGCTCGCCGCGAGCGTCATTCCGAAGACGCCGCCGAGCCCCACGCCGAGCAGCCGGAGGTCTTGCGTGTCGAGCCGCCCGAACCCACGTGACGACAGCAGCGCGTCGAGGCTGTTGGGACCGGTCGCGTCGAGCACGCGCAACACCTGAACGAGATCGGTGACGGCGGCCTGGCGCATTCGGCCTCTGGTCGCTGGCAGCGAGAGGGCATCGAAGAAGCCCTGGCCGCTGATGGCAGGGGTTCCGTAGAAAGCGCCAATGGTCGAACGACGCGCGAAGGTCGCGCCTTCGCAGCGGCCGGTGGGCAGGCAGCGGCCCTGATTGCCCATGAAGCAGTCGGACAACGCGACCATCGGGCACACCTGCGCCGAGCCCGGGTTTCTCGAGACACATCGCCCGGTCGTGAGGTTGCACTGCTGCGTGGCGGAGTTCGCGCAGGCCGAATCGGGCGATGCGGCCAGGCGACAATCGGAGCGATCGCCGTGGAGCGGCGCATCCATCGCGACCGCGGCGAGCCCGAGGGAGGCGAGGCGATCGGCGATCGGCCAGAAGTCGGCGCGCGAACCACCGAGTGGGTGCATGAAGATCACGACCGGAAAGCCGCCCGCTGGCACCGGAGGATTCGGCACGGTGATGGTGGCGATCGCGGTGGTGGTGCTCCAGGTCGAAGGGTCGTTGCTGAACGAGCCATCTGGGCCCGTCAGTGGGTTCGGGACGACGAGCTCGGCGTCGACGACCGCGCTGATCGACGCGTTCGGAATGCCCGAGAAGGTGAGACCGAAGCGGGTCATGCCGGTCATCTCGAGCATCCACGTCGGGGTCGAGGGCAGCGACGAGGTTGCCGCGGCGGTCGCGGCGGCCCGCAGCGGAGCCGTGATGCTCTGCGTGGTGAAGCAGAACGCGAGCGCCTGGGCTCTGCGAGGTGTGCCTGCGGCTTCGAGCCGATCGAGGCAGTCCTTGAAGCGGCGTCGAATCGGTTCGAGTTGCTGCGCCTGGGCGTTCGAGACGACGGGGATCGTGCTGGCGCCAGTCGCGTCGGTCAGCGGGTTGCGCAGGCGAACGAGCGCGAACGTGGGCGCCGCCATCACCGCCCTGCCCTGCGTGTCTCTCACCGAGTTCGTGACGTACGCCGCGTAGCGTGAGCTCTCGTCGAGCGGCGTCATCGGCACCCACTGCAGCTGCTGCGGCTGGCTCATCACTCCGGCGTCGTCGAGCGACGACGTGCAGTTGAGGCACGCGACGAAGCGCACACCACCATCACCGCCACCGCCGAGCTTGATCAACCCGACGCCCGCCAGCGAGCCCGCGTCGAGGGAGCCCTGATCGAGGGCGGCCAGCGTCGGAGCGTTCTCGCTCACGATCGGCGCAGTCGTGGAGAAGCCGTCGAGCGCATTGAGCCCGCCAATCAACTGGGCCTGCGAGGCCGACCCTCCGCTCGGAGTGGGCAGCGACAACCGAACACCCGGCACCGCGTCGTCACCTGGCGCTCCACCGTCGGGCAGCACGACGACGAAGCCGCTCTGCACGCCGCCGTCGGGCAACGTGTTGCCGCGCAGCAGCTGGTTGTTCGGGAACGGCACGACGCCCCGGGTGAGATCGAAGGTGAGCTCGGGCTGATTCACCGTGTGAAACACCCACAGGCCCGCCACGTCGTCGCGTGGAATGCCGGTGCTCTCGAGCGAATCGAAGACGGGCTTGAGGGCGCGCCGAATCGGCTCGAGCCCGATGGCCTGTGCATCGCTCAGCAGCGTCACCGAGCGGCATGAAGGCCCGACGGTGGCGCACTGCCCATCGACGAGCGGGTTCGACAACTTCACGAACGAGAACGCCTGCGAGGCAACGAGCGGCTTGCCGCTGCGTGAACGAATACCCGCCGGTCCGCCGAGCACCGTGACGGCGATGGTGCGGCCCTTGCCCCAGCTTCCGTTGGGAGGCGCGACCGACAGGCGCCCCGTCGTCGAGTCGAACGCGATGGTCGGTGAGCCAACGAGCGCGGGGCCCGAGACGACCTGAACACGCACCGTGTTGCTGTCGATGGACGAGGCCTCGACGTCGCCGCTGAGCTCAGCCACCGAGGTCGACGCGACGGGAAAGCCGTTCAGGGTGTTGAGGTAGTCGCTGATGAACTCGGCGTACGCCGGTGAAGCTCCGGGAGGAATCGGAGCCTCGACGAGGCCCGTGACGGTGTTCACGGCGAGATCGGTCGGCGTCGGCACGCGCGCCGGAGCGGCAGCCGGATCGAAGACGAGCTCGGGTTGATCGGTCGTCGAGAAGACCCACGCTCCGGCGACGTCGCGACGCGGCACACCCTGCGCCTCGAGCGAGTCGAGCAGTGGCTTGTACGTGCGGCGCAGACTCTCGAGCGCGATGGCCTGCGAGGTGCTGATCGGCGCGGCCTTCACGAACGAGTTGCACGCGGGCCCGAGCACCTCACAGTCGACCAGCGGCGCGGCGCTGCGAACGAGCGCCCACACCTGACTCGCGACCAGGCGCTTCCCGCCGAGGCCCTTCACGCCCGAAGCGCCACCGATGACGGTGACCGAGATCGTCTTCGCCGTACCCCACGAGCCGCCGGCCGGCGTGATGACGAGCCGCTTCAGCCGCGCGTTCCACGAGATCGTCGGAGGCCCGACCAGCGCCCCGCCCTGCTGCACCGTCACCCGCACCGTGCGCTCATTCAGCGTCGTCGGGTCGAGGTCCTGTTGCGCGATCTCGGCGCCAGCGGTGGTCGTCGGAGGAAACCCGTTCAGCGTGTTGAGCCACGTGCGCGTCCACTCCTGCGCGGCCGCAGACGCGTTCGGATCGATGGGCGACGCGACGAGCCCCTGCTTGATGGCGAGGTTGTTCGGAGAAGGAACCTTCGACGCGGTGGGGTCGAACACGAACGACGCCGAGTCGTCGATGCGAAAGGTCCACAGCAGCGCGAGATCGGTGCGCTGCACGCCTGCCGCGACGAACACGTCGACTGCCGGCTTGTACTTTCGCCGCAGCGTCTCGAGCCGCTTCGCCGTGGCCAGCTGATCTGCCACGCGCCTGCCCTGATCTTCCGTGATGGTCGACGGAATGATCTCGGTGGTCAGCCGGCACGCGGTCGACGCGAGATCGTCGTTCGGGCAGTCGATGAGCTCGCCTGCGTTGCGAATGAACGACCAGGTTGCGCTGCCGACACACGTGAGGCCGGTCTTGCTGCGAACGCCGTTGAGTCCTCCGACGATCGCGATCGCGTACCGATGGCCCGGAACCCACCCGCCCGTGGGCGGAGCGATCGCCAACTGCCCCGGCGCCGTCGTGCTCATCGAGTCGGTGTACGTGCGCGTCACGTCGACGCTCGCGTTCGAGGCGTCGAGATCGATCACGCGAACGGTCGAGGGCGTCACGGTCGCGGGGTCGAGCGGGTGCGAGAAGGTGACCGAGGCTCCCGCGGCCGCAGGAAACCCGTTGAGCGTGTTGAGCCAGTCGTAGAACCACTTGTCTGCAGCGCTCGCTTCGGCAGGCACGGGCACCGTCAGCAGGCCCGTCGTCGTGTTGGTGACGAGATCGTTCGGCGTCGGCACCACCGGCGGAGCCGCAGACGGATCGAACCGCGCGATCACGAACTCTCCCGGCGGCGTGTTGGGAATCTCGGGCGCGCAGGCGACGGCGAGCACCACGAGCGCGGCGTACCGGTTCTTCACGATGAACCCCCTGAGCAGATGGGCAGACGGTGTAGCCACGTCGTCATTGGCCCATCGGCGAAAAGTGATTACGTGACGCGTCATGAAGGTCATCACGGTCTACGCGCGCATCTACGGGCAGGCGTTCACCGACGCGCTGGCGGCGATCGTCAAGAACGCGTGGACGTTGCTGTTGCCGATGGGCCTCGCGGTCGCGTGGATGTTCCTCGGCACGCTCGTCGGCAGCGCGATGGATCCCTGGTCGGGCGGCCTGGTGGTCAACCTCGCTGAGAGCGCGGCCTACAGCGTCTACTGCTTCTTCCTCGGCGGCCTCGTCGCACAGCAGAAGGTCGGGCTCGATCAACTCAAGACGAGCATCGGCACGTATTTCTGGTCGTGGCTGAACATCTTCTTCGTGCTGTGGATCGCTTCGTTCCTGCTGAGGCCAGTCTTCGCGGCGAACCCGAACCTGAACATGCCGTTCACGCTCGTGTTGCTCATCGCGCTCAACACCGTGCCCGAGACCATCTACCTGAAGGGTACGCGCGGCGGCATCGACACCATCACGCGCAGCTTCGCGTTCATGCAGGAGAACTGGATCGAGTGGTTCATTCCGAACGGGCTCGTGCTCGGCCTCGTCGTCGTCGGAATGGTGTTCGGCACCATCGTCCCATCGGTGCTCGGCTCGCTCGGGGCCATTGGCACGGGGCTGCTGCTCGGCGTCTTCCTGCACGTCTACGCGGTGTTTCGCGGGTTCCTCTACGAAGCGCTCGACGGGTCGACTCATCGCCAGCGCATGTTCCGCCTCCGCAACGGCTGATGAAGCGCGCGTCTCCACTCTCGGTGCTCGTTGGAGTCGTGATCATCGCGGCGATGCCGATGCTCCTGTTGCGCTCGATGTTCTCGGACTTCGGCTCGGGCGCAGCGACCGTCTGGCTCAACCCGAAGTACGTCGCCGCGGGCTTCGGCTTCGCGGGCCTCGCGCTCGCCCTCGCCATCGCGGCGATCGTGCACCTGGTGCGAAAGCTCCCGTGGGATCAGGGCAGCGGGCTGCTCGCGGGCGTGATCATCGCGGGCGGGCTCGGGGGCTGGGGCGCGTCTCGGCCTCTCGTGTCGTGGTGGGCGCATCGTCACGGCTACGAGCGCTGCGAAGCGCAAGACCGGTTTCAGGCGGGCAACATCAGGCGCAACGACGTCACGCTGCACGCGTGGTGCACGTCACCGGTTCTGGGTCAGTGACGGCATCGTGAACGAGATGATCGTCAGCACCTTCGCCTCGACGCGCGACGCGAGGAACTGAAGCGCCAGCGAGCCGACGACCGACGCCTTCGACGAATCGACGTGAAACCGCTCGAGCAGCCGAATCAGCTCGACGTCGTCGTTCTCGGAGCGCTCGGCCGAGAGATCGTTCACGTTCAACGAGCCGGGGATCAACGTCGGCGCCGACGCCTGCCACGCCGACAGCTCGGGAATGCGGGTGTGAATCTGCGACGCGACGCCGAAGCTGACGCGCTCACGCACGGTGTCTTCGATGAGCCCCAGCAGCTGCCCAGCCAGCCCGCGCGCGGCGTTGTCCGGCAGGTTCAGGTTCGTCTTCAGCGCTTCGATGATGTCCATGGAGTCGGCTTCAGTCGCCTTCGTTCTCGAGCAGATTGAAGTCGGGAATGTGCTCCTGCATGTACTTTCGCATGCGGCCGATCAGCGCGGCCTCGATCTGTCGCGCGCGCTCTCGGGACACGCCGTACTGCGTGCCGATGTCCTGCAACGTCATCGGCTCGTCGGCGATGAGGCGCTTCTCGAAGATGAAGCGCTCCTTGTCATTCAGGTTCTTGGCGAAGTCGCCGAGCTTCTCTTTGAACATCTGCCGCAGCTGCGAGTTCGCGAGCGTGTCGTCGGCCGACGCGGCGGTCGAGGGCAGCAGACGATCGGCGCGCGACTCACGGTCATCGTCGACGTTCAACGGCGCGTCGATGCTCACCTCGTCGTTCCCGAGCCGCTGATCCATCTCCACCACGTCCTGCTCGGTGACGTTCAGGCGCTCGGCCAGCAGCTTGGGCGTCACCTCGATGCCCTGCTTGGCGAGGCGCTCCTGCTCCTGGCGCAACTTGAAGAAGAGTTTCCGCTGGGCCTCCGTCGTGCCCAGCTTCACCATCTTCCAGTTGTCCATGATGTAGCGAAGGATGTACGCGCGAATCCACCAGGCGGCGTAGCTCGCGAGCTTCACGCCGCGCTCGGGGTCGAACTTCTTCACCGCCTGCATCAGCCCGATGTTGCCCTCCTGCACGAGGTCGAGCAGCGAGAGCGGGTTGCGGTGGTACTCGTGCGCGAGCTTCACCACGAGGCGCAGGTTCGACGCGACCAGCGTGTATGCCGCGCGAACGTCGCCGGTGTCGCGGTAGCGCTTGCTGAGCTCGATCTCCTGCTCGCGCGTCAGCAGCGGGTGCTTCGTCACCTCGGCCATGTACGCCGAGAGCGGGTCGCCCTTTGCGAGCCGCGTGCGTGACACCGTCGGGGCCAGCGCCGTCTCGTCGACGACCTCGGCCTCGAGCTCCTTCGCGTCGGGCTCGAGCACCTCGGGTTCGGGCGCTTCGGCGTTCGCGTCGGTCTCTTCGTCGTCGCCTTCCTTCTCCTTCACCGGCTTGGCTTCGACGACGACCGCACGTTTGCGCTTCGCGCGCGGAGCCTTCGGCGCGTCTTCGACGATCTCGGCGTCGACGATGTCGGCGGGCTTCGTCTCGTCGTGCTCTGGCTGTGGCTTGCGCGCGGCCATGGGAGCCATCCAATAGCGCATCGCCGCGCTTTCGCCATGGGGTCGACTGGTGCTCGTCGATCGGGTGGGTGTTGACGCGCGCTGACGGCGTCGATGGAGTCGACGGCCGTGACTGCGACCTGCGCGAAGCACGATGGCGTCGAGGCGGTCACCACCTGCAAACGCTGCGGCGGGTTCATGTGCGAGGGCTGCACGCTCCACGGCACCGAAGACCGCTGTCTGACCTGCCGCCCGAAACGAACCCGCGAGGAGAAGGACGAACGGCGCGCCAACGCGCTCCGCCGCTCGGAGTGGATGCACTGCGAGGCCTGCGGCTACCGGGGCCCGCGCTTCGACAAGATCGGCCCGCCCGAAGCGGGCGACCTGTTGCCGCTCGTCGTGCTGCCCCTGATGTTCTGTGTCGTGGGCCTCGTGGTCAGCGTCGTCTCGGCGGTTCGCGGCTTCTCGAAGATCACCTGCCCGCAGTGCGACACGAGACAGGCGCTGTGGCCAGCGGCGAAGACGACCGACGCGCTTCCAGACGTCTGGGTTCAGGCCGAACAGGCCCAACGGGGCCAGTGGCTCGAGCGCCGCAAGACAGGGCTGGCGCTCGCCGCGATGCTTGGGCTGGCGGTGACGGCGATCGGGGCCGCGGCCCTCTTCGACCTCTTCGGGAACTGAGTTCGGTCCGTCGTTGCTCATCCCCCGCGCGGTGCTACACGTGCGCGCGAAATGACCGATTCGACTTCTGAAGTCATGCCCACCGGCTCGTCGGAGCGCCCGCAGGAGTACGTCGCGGACGTGAGCTTCGACGACCTCGGGCTCTCACCCGAGCTTCGCCGCGCCATCGCCGAGCGCGGCTACACCCACCCGACTCCGGTGCAGGCCAGGGCCTACGGCCCCGCGCGCAAGGGGAAGGATCTCATCGTTCGTTCGAAGACGGGCACGGGCAAGACGGCCGCCTTCGGCCTGCCGCTCATCGATCAGATTCCGATGGGCACCCGCGAGGTGCGCGCGCTCGTCATGTGCCCGACGCGAGAGCTCGCCCTGCAGGTCTCGAACGAGCTGACGTCGCTCGCGAAGTTCCGCGACGTGCAGGTGATGAGCATCTACGGCGGGGCGTCGATGAAGGAGCAGGAAGACAACCTGCGCGCCGGCGCCGCCATCGTCGTCGGTACGCCCGGCCGGGTGTTCGATCACATTCGCCGCGGCAACCTGAAGCTGAACACCTGCAGGCACGCGGTGCTCGACGAAGCCGACGAGATGCTGAACCAGGGCTTCTACGAAGAGGTCACCCGCATTCTCGACTACATGCCGAAGGATCGGCAGGTGCTCCTCTTCTCGGCGACGGTGCCCGAAGACATTCAGCGCCTCATCGCGCGCTACACGAAAGACCCCGAGACGCTGCTGCTCTCGGGCGACGTGTACACGGTCGAGCACATTCAGCACGTGCGGTACGAGCTGTCAGACGCGTACCCGAAGCCGCGCAACCTGCTCTACATGCTGGAGATCGAAGATCCCGACAACGCGATCATCTTCTGCAACACGCGCACCGACACCGAGATGGTGACCGCGGTGCTCAACCGCAACGGCTTCGACGCCGAGCTGCTCAACGGCGATCTGCCGCAGAAGGAGCGCGAGCGCGTGATGGGCCGCATCAAGCGCGGCGAGGTGGCCTTCATGGTCGCCACCGATCTCGCGGCGCGCGGCATCGACATCTCCGACCTCGGCCACGTCATCAACTACTCGCTGCCCGAAGACGCCGCTGTCTACCTGCACCGTGTCGGCCGCACCGGCCGCATCGGCAAGAAGGGCGTCGCCCTCAACATCACCTCAGGTCGCGAGCTCGCGACGCTCACCACGCTCGAGAAGAAATACAACGTGACCTTCGAGACCCGCACGATGCCCACCGCAGAGCAGGCCAACACGCTGTTCACCGAGCGCCACGTGCGCGAGCTCAAAGAGGCCGCGTCGGGCTCGGTCTACGAGGCGTACCTGGCGCTCGCGACGGGCATCAAGCAGCGCCCCGACTCGGAAGAGCTGATCGCCTTCCTGCTCAAGAACTTCTTCACGCACCGGCGCATGGAGAAGGCACAGCACACCGAGGGTGGCGACGTGGCCGCGGCTCCCGAAGCTGCTCCGCCTCCGCCGCGCCGCGAGCGTGAAGGTGGCCGTGGTGAGCGGGGTGGCCGCGGAGAGCGACGTGAAGGCCGTGGCGGCCGCGACCGTGACGACCGCAAGCGCGCGCCCCGTGACGATCACCAGACCTCGCCCGATGGTTCGCCGGCCGTCGCAGCCGAGCCGCGCCGCTCGGGTGGCTCGTCGGATCGTGAGCTGTTCGAGAAGATGCAGAAGAGCGGCTCGGCCAACGACGCCGTGACGCCCGCCGCGGGCACGCCGACCCACACCGTCGCCGCAGTGCAGACCCGCGCGAAGCTGTCAGACCGAGAGCTGTTCGAGCGCCTCCAGCGTGGTGAGCCCCTCCCGCCCATCGACGACCCGACGGGTGGTTCGACCGACGAGGCGCCGCCCGCGCGTGAAGGCCGCCCCCGCCGTGAACGAGGGGAGCGCGGTGAACGAGGCGAGCGTCGTGAGCGCAAGCCGCGTGAAGAGACGCCCGTCGAGCCGGGCCACGCCCGTTTGTGGATCAACCTCGGCAAGATGGACGGCGTCGCCGATGAGAGCGCGATTCCTGCGGCGCTCGAGGCGCTCGGCGCTCCCGCTGGCAAGGTGAAGAAGACCGAGCTGCGCGGCAGCTACTCGTACATTCACGTCGCCGAGGCCGACATCGCCAGCTTCGAGTCGCTCGGCGGCAAGCAGCACGGCGAGAAGGCGCTCAAGATCGAACGCGCCCGCGAGCGCTGAAGAGCTGAGGAGGGCCGCCCAGCGGTTGGTGGCCCTTCACCTCAGCGGTTGACGATGAAGACGCAGGCCGAGTCGAGCGACACCTTCACGCCGGCCAGCGCCTGCAGCAACGCGTCGTAGGCGTTCAGCTCGGCGAGCAACGCCTTCTCGACGCGCTCCGGTGGCAGGCCCTGGTGCTCGAGCGCGAGCTTGATGCGAATCATCGAGAGATCACGTTCGTCTTCGATGGCCATCTGCGCGCCGACCTTCATCTTCTCGAGCTGGGTCTGGGCGGTCCTGGTGGCGAGCGCGACCGCCTCGTCGAGGAAGCCCGGCAGCTCGGGGAACGCGGCCATCGCTTCGTTGCTCTTGAGCGACTTGCCGTCGGAGCCGTTGAGCACCTCGAGCAGCTTCTGATCGACCTTCGGCTTGCCGTCGGAGTGCCGAATCACCGCGACCTGCAGCAGTGACGAGTCGAGGAAGCGGGCGAGCTGACGTGACGGCACCTTCGCGCCGGGCGTGGTGTCGGCGGGCTCGGGCGGGTTGACGTGGAAGAGCACCTCGAGGCCGCGCGCCTTGATGGGCGAGCGCACGTCGATGAAGCGCGCGCCGTTGCGGCCGAACGGCCCGTCTTTCACGAACCCGAACAGCGACTCGACGAGCGGGTGACCCGTGGCGAAGTACTCGATCTCTTCCTGCTCGACGGCGGTGTCGCGCCAGAAGGTGCCGAGCACCGTGCGCTCCTCGGTGATGTCGAAGCCCGGCAGCGCCTCGACCGACAACGCGTGCCCGAAATGGAAGGCGGCCTGGAACGCGTCGACCTCCTGGTCCGTGTCGACCCGAATGCCGAGGCGCTCCCCCAGCTCGGTGATGTTCTCTTCGAGGCGTTCGTCGAGATCGCGCGCGAGCCCTAGGAGGCGATCGTCGAGCGACTCGTCGTCACCCGCTTCGTGATCGATGCGCTTCTCGGCGCGCTCCACGAGCTCGGTCACCGCGACCTCGTCGAAGCTGCGCAGGTCGAGCAGCGGGTCGTAGGCCTGCTTCACCTGCTTGCGAGCGGCCGAGACCTTGTCCTTCAGCTCCTTCACGTACTCGGCGCGATCCTTCGCGGGCGCGAGCGCGAGCTCGGTCAGCTTCGGCTCGACCTCTTCGAGCACGGCGTCGAGACCACCGACGGTCTCTCCGAACACGCCGACGGCATCGCGGAGCACGGCGAGGACGTCGGCGCTGAAGGTGCCTTCGACGTCGAACACGTGAATGTCGACGTTCTGGGTCTGGCCGATGCGATCGAGCCGGCCGATGCGCTGCTCCACGGTCGCGGGCGACCAGGGCAGGTCGTAGTGCACGAGGTGATGTGCGAACTGAAAGTTGCGGCCCTCACCACCGACCTCGGTGCAGACGAGCAGCTTCGGGCCGTCGGGGTCGCGGAAGCGGGCCACCTGGCGGTCACGGTCAACCATGGGCAGATCGCCGTGGTAGCCGAGCGCCTCGAGGTGCTCGAGCCGCAGCCGGTTCTGGAGCCGCTCGAGGGTGTCGCGGGCCTCGGTGAAGATGAGCACCTTGGCGTTCTTCTCCTTCGCCCAGATGTCCTTCAGCACCTTCACGAACGCGCTGAACTTCGCGTCTTGATCGGGCAGCGAGACCTTGAGGCCCTGGAGCGCCCTGTTGCTCGAGAGCGCGGCCTGGAACGCGGCGGGCGACGACTCGAGGCGACGCACGAGGTTGGCCAGCGCGGCGCCGTGCACCGTGCCGTCCTTCGCGAGCGCGTCGAGCACGGTCTGCCGGGCCTTGAGCTCGTCGGCCTGCAGCGTGACCGGGTGCACGTGCAGCTTGCGGGCGCTGAAGCCACCCACGCGCACGCGGCGGTTGCGAATGAGCCGGTCTGACAACGAGTACGTCTCGGCGAGGTGCATCAGCATCTCGTCGGGGTCTTCGATCTCCTGCAGCGCCTCGTCCTTCGGGAAGCGGGCGGCGAGCTCCTTCACCGCGGCCGCGGCCTTCTTGCCCTCGAGCAGCGCGCGAATCGCCTTCGAGAGCTCTTCCTGCCGGGCGAGCCGCGACTCGAACTCCTTCACCGAGGGGGCGGTGACGGGATCGATCAGCGACAGGAGCGATTGGTACTCGCCGGGGTCGAGCTGCATCGGGGTGGCGGTGAGCAGCAGCAACCCGTACGAGTTCTTCGCCAGAGCCTGCGCAGCCTCGTAGGCCTTCTCGCCCTTGAGGTGGTGTGCCTCGTCGATGATCACGAGATCCCACCAGGCCTCGGGAGCGCCGGCCTCGTCACGGAACTGCTCGGAGCGCTGGAGCAACTCGAGGCTCGTGACCACGAGATCGAACCGCGCCCACGGGTTGAGCGTCGGGGCTTCGTCGAGCGAGGCCTCGTGCCGCTCCGAGTCCATCAGCGTGAAGAGCTGGTTGAACTTGTGGAAGAGCTCGACGAGCCACTGCACGGTGAGGTGCGAGGGCGCGACGACGAGCACGCGCTTGGCGAGCCCGGCCAGGCGCAGCGCCGAGAAGATCATGCCGGCTTCGATGGTCTTTCCGAGGCCGACCTCGTCGGCGAGCACGAAGCGCGGGCGGCGCGACGAGAGCACGCGCTGCACGACACCGACCTGGTGCGGCTTCACCATCACGCGCGAGGCGAGCAGGGCTCCGAAGGCGTCGTTGCGGCGCTCGTCGTCGAGCTTCAGCGTGGCGCGGCGCAGGAGAAAGTTCTTCCCGTCGGCGATGCGGCCTTCCTTCATCATCGCGACGAGGTCGGGCTTGGGCGGCAGGGCGCGCACTTCGGTCTCGGGCAGCTCGGCCTCGGTGCCATCGTCGAGCTGGAGCACGTAGCGGCGCAGCCCGCGGCCACCCTCTTCTTCGCGAACGACGACGCCGACCTTGCCCTTCGCGGTGCGAACGCCGTCACCGGGCAGGAGCGCGGTGTGCACGAGCGCGCCACCACGCGTCGTCACCAGAATCGGAGCACCGTTCTCTCGCGCCGGAAACGCGACCACGGCCTTCATGCCGTCGTCTTCGAGGCTCAGGAGATGACCCGTGCCCCACTCAGGCTGAGGCAGGTACTTGACCTTCATTCCGACGATGAGCGCGGCGGCCATGGGAGCGCGCGGCTCATAGCGGCTGAGGGCTCCGGGTGCATCACCTTCCGCAGGCGGAACTCCCCCGTTGTGCGTCGGGGAAAACCGGCACAAAAGCGGCCCTCATGAGCGACGCGGCCAAGGCCACTCCCGAAGCTCCAGAGGCGCCCGGCGCCACCACGACCGCGATCAAGGTCTGGGCGCAGGCCTACCGGGTCGAGCTGGTGCTGTTCGTGGTGTCTTTCTTCACCCTCGCGATGTTCTCGGGGCAGCGATTTCTTCGGCAGAGCGCGGCGCCGCAC
>JAACJQ010000180.1 GCA_016879935.1 Archangiaceae bacterium
CGAACGTGGCTGACGCCAACCAGGACACCTCGAAGACGCAGGCCCCGCCGCTCCCGTGGATCGACAAGCCGGGCCCCGGCGCCAAACGCGTCGCCGCCCTCATGCTGGCGCTCGGGCAGGAGATGGCCGTCGAGCTGTTCAAGAACCTGGGCGAGCTCGAGGTGCGGCAGGTGGCGCTCGGCGCGAAAGAGCTCAAGCGCTCGGCGCCCACCGTCATCAACGATTCGCTGCAGCAGTTCGTCGACTCGATGCAGCAGGCCGGCGTCGACGCGCTGGCCGGCGACGACGTGCTCCGCAAGGTGGCGCAGAGCGTGTTCGGCCCCGAGACGGTGAAGCGCACCTTCGACGCGCAGCCGCCCAGCCAGCTGCCCGAAGAGCTGCTCGGGTCGGTCGCCGATGCCGACGCCGAGTCGCTCGCGATGGTGCTCGCCCGCGAGCAGCCTCAGACCATCGCGCTGGTGCTCAGCTCGTTGACGCCCGAGCGCGCCGCCCAGGTGATGAATCGCCTGCCCATCACCATTCGGCCCCAGGTCGTTCGCCGCATGGCCGTGGTCGAAGCGGTCGCGCCCGAGGTGCTGCGTGAGGTTCGACTGGCGCTCACGAGCGAGCTGCAGTCGCTCGTCGCCGAAGGCATGCGTCGCGTCGACGGCCGCAGCGCCGCGCTCGAGATTCTGCGCCGCAGCCCCGCCGCTCAACAGACCGAGATTCTCGCGAACATCGAGAAGGACGATCCCCAGCTCTCTGGCGATCTGCGCTCGAAGCTCTTCACGTTCGAAGACCTCACGCGCCTCTCGGATCGCGACCTGCAGACGCTCATGAAGGATCTCGACATGAAGCAGGTGACCGTCGCGCTCAAGGGCGGCAGCCCCGAGGTGAAGGACAAGTTCCTGCGCAACATGTCGTCTCGCGCCGCCGAGCTCCTCGAGGACGATCTTTCCGCGATGGGTCCGGTCAAGCTCTCCGAGGTCGAGGCCGCGCAGAGCGAGATCGCCAAGGTGGCCATCGAGGCCGCCGAGAAGGGTCGCATCACCATCGTCCGCCCGACGGACAAGATGTTGTGAGGGTGTCGTGAGCGAACTGAGGAAGCCCGCGTTCATGCAGCACGCCACGCCTGCGCCGCGATCGACGGGAGGAAACCCGAAGCTCGCGTCGTGGACGGCGGCCTCACTCGACCCCGCGATCACGCCGGTGCCACCTGCGCCGATGGCACCACCTCCGCCGTCACCTCCGCCGCTCGGGCACGCCTTCGAGCCACTGCCAGCTGCACCCGCCCCGACGCCGCCCCCTCCGGTCGTCATCGATCACACGCCGCGCCTCAAGTCGGCCATCGAAGCGCTTCGTCAGGAAGGCTGTCGGCTCGGAGAACAGGCCCGTAGCGACGCACTCGAGATCGGCGTGCTGATCGCCCGGCGCATTCTCGAGCGAGAGCTGACCACCAGCCTCGACCCGCTCTTCGGCCTCATTCGGAGCGCGATTCGCAAGGTCGGCGACGCGCGGCAGATCGTCGTGAAGGTGAGCGTCGACGATCACCGCCGGCTGCAAGACGCTCCGGGCTCGGCGCTGTCGCTCGCGAACGTCACGGTGCAGCCCGACGAGTCGCTCGGGCCTGGCGACGTGGTGATCGAGTCGGAGCAGCACGGCGTCGACGCGCGCCTCGACACACGGCTCGACGAGCTTCGGCGCGAGCTGCGTGAAGCGATGACCAGCGAGTGAGGCGAGCATGAGCGGAGTCGATCTCGACCGTGTACGCCGGGTGCTCGATGGCAGCCGCGACGTCGTCGTGCAGGGGCGTATCGTGCGGGCGACGGGCCTGCTCCTCGAGGCGGCGATGCCTCAGGTCGCGCTCGGCACCAGCTGTGAGATTCGTGCCCAGCACGGCCGCACGGTTCACGCCGAGGTCGTCGGCTTCAACGGCCCGACCGCGCTGCTCGTTCCCTTCGGAGAGATGGAGGGCATCTGCGAGGGCTGCGCCGTCGTGCCGCGCTCGAACGCCGGCGAGGTTCCAGTCGGAGAGGCGCTGCTGGGCCGCGTCGTCGATGCGCGCATGCAACCGATCGATGGTGGGCCCGCGATGCTGCTCAAGGAGCGCATGCGCCTGGCCGCGAACCCGCCCAGCGCCATGTCACGCCGGCGCATCGCGCAGCCGATGCCCACGGGGGTTCGTTCGCTCGACGCCTGTCTCACGCTCGGAGAAGGCCAGCGGGTGGGCATCATGGCCGGCCCCGGTGTGGGCAAGTCGGTGCTGCTCGGCATGGTGGCGCGGCACTCGGTCGCCGACGTGATCGTCGTTGGGCTGATCGGTGAGCGTGGCCGCGAGGTGCGCGAGTTCGTCGAGCGCGATCTGGGGGTCGAGGGCCTCGCCCGCTCCGTCATCGTCGTGGCCACCGGAGACGAGCCGCCGCTCGTTCGAGTTCGCGCGGCCATGGCAGCGACGGCCGTGGCCGAGTGGTTTCGTGCGCGCGGGCTCAAGGTGATGCTGCTGATGGACTCGCTCTCGCGCGTGGCGATGGCGCAGCGTGAGATCGGTCTGGCGGCGGGCGAGCCTCCGACGTCGAAGGGCTACCCCCCGTCGGTCTTCGCCATGCTGCCGCGGCTCGTCGAGCGCGCAGGCAACGACGCCGGGAGCGGGAGCATCACCGCGCTCTACACGGTGCTCGCAGAGGGCGACGATCTCACCGATCCCGTCACCGACAGCGCGAAGGCGGCGCTCGATGGGCACGTGGTGCTCTCGAGAAAGCTCGCGAACGCCGGTCACTTTCCCGCCGTCGACATTCTGGCGTCGGTGAGTCGCTGCATGTCGGACGTCACGCAGGTGACGCATCGCGACTCGGCCATGCAGGTACGTGAGGTGCTGTCGGCGTACCGCGAGGCAGCGGATCTGATTGAGGTGGGTGCGTATCAGGCCGGCAGCAATCCCCGGGTGGATCGCGCCCTCGGGTGCATTGGCCAGATCAATGCATTCCTCCGTCAGGGCCCTGCCGAGCACTTCTCGCTCGACCAGACCCTGGCGCAGCTGAACGGCGCGCTGAAACCGAAAGAGGTCTCGGCACAAAAGCCGGCACCTCTGAAGAGCGGGAGATGAGTCGTGCTGACCTGGATGCTCGCAACGGTGGTGGCCGCAGGGCCGGTCGAGCCGAAGAACCCGACTCCACCGGAAGCGGCGGCCCCCACGGCACCGGCTCCCAAGCCGCCGGTCGCTGACGAGAAGGCAAAGGCCGAGGCGCTGCCGCCCCCGCCTCCACCTCCGGCCGTGAAGACCGAGCCCGCGCTGCCTGACGCTCCGACCCCTCCGGCGCTCACCAAGAAGGCGCTGTGCAGCGAGCTGGTGAAGTCTGGCAAGGAGCTCGCGGCCGCCCGCAAGAAGATCGATGACGACAAGAAGCAGCTCGAGTCGGAGCGCGCGTCACTCGAGAAGCTCGCGAAGGAGATCGCCGATGCCCGGCTGCAGCTGCGCGCCGAGACGGAGCGGCTCGAAGGGCTGATCGCCAAGCGACCAGCACCGAACGCGGAGCCCGCAGCGAACACGAACCAACCGCCTCCGAACACGCAGCCGGCGCCAAAGCCTGCCGAGCTCGATGCACTGGCGAAGACGATGAAGTCGATGAAGCCCGAGGCGGCGGCGCTGCTGCTCCAGAAGTCGGACACGAAGCTCGCCGCTGCGCTCCTCAAACGCATGAAGCCGGCTGAAGCGGGCGCCGTGATGGATCGCCTCAAGCCAGACCTCGCAGCCGAGCTCGTCGCGACGATGGCGACGATGCCCTCGGCGCCGCCCAAAGGAGGCCTCAAGTGAAGCTGCGAATCGGCAAGCCGGCCCTCGCACCGCAGGCCGACGAGCCGATCGCTCCGCTGCAGAAGTCGATCGGCCCCAGCCCCTTCTCGAAGCTGCTCCGCGCGGCCAACGACGAGCCGCGCGTGACGGCGGCGAAACCCCAGGCCAGCACTGGCCTGCCGGCGAACGACCCCGCGAGAGAGGTGCCTCTGCTGACGGTGGCGCACGGGCCGCTCCAGCCGCCGCCCAACCCGGGCCGGCGAGCGACCGATCTCGTGAAGGCCCCTTCGGCGGAGCGCGGTCTCGTCGAGCGCCTTCGGGTCGTCTCGGAACCGAAGGCCGAGCCGCTCGCGGTCATGCGATCTGAGTCGCGCCCACAGCCGACCGGCCGTCGCGCGAATGACCAGAAGCCGCCTGCCGCCGAGGCCGGTCAGGCGACGAAGCGCGTGGAGGCGCTCGAGGCAACCGGGGTGGCGTCTCAGATCCTCCCCCTGGAGGATCGCTCCCTTCCGGTCTCCTCCGCGAGCATGGAAAGCCACTTGCCTTCGCGACCAGCGCCCGCCGCAACAGGCGAGGTGATCGCAGCGGGGAACCTGCTGACCACAGCGACTGCCACGCTGCAGCCAGAGACGAATGCGAGCTCGCTTCCCGCTTCGCGTTCGAAGACGCGGCCAACGCTGAGTGCTGTGACCGCCAGCCCCCCCGCACACGACGCCCCGCCGCCGAAGATCGAGCGCGTCGCCCCCGCCATGAGTCACGCGGTGCCGACGAAACAGTCGCCGACCATCGCCACAGGCCCGATCGCGGGGGAACTGGAGCACCGAGCGCACCCAGACCCCACGCACTCCGCGCCCCCGCAGTCGACGAGTCACTTGCCGGCGCACGCGAACCACGTCGACTCCCGCGCCCAGCCACCTCAAGCCATCGCAGCTCGACCCCACACTGTGAGCCCGACGGTGGCCCTGGTGCCCGCCGAGCAGAACCCGGCACCGGCGACGCGGCCGTCCAGCGCGCCCGCAAAGCCCGAGGTCGCAGTCGCCACGCCGCACGAGCAAACCAAACCAGGGCCCACGGTCACGAGCCGAGCGCAGGCAGGTCGAGCAGCGCTGCCGAACGCTCCGCTCACCACGCGAGACGAGAAGTTCCAGCCGAGCGCAGCACCGCTGAACACGCCGATCAGAACACAGGAGCAGCCCAGCCGCGCCGCGCCTCGGCAGCAGCTCGCGAAGGCGCCCGAAGCCCGCACGTCAACCACGCTCACGCCGAACGCATCGAACGCCGAGCCTGGTCGACCGGCTGCGACGCTCGCGCCCACGTTTCACGAATTCGAAGCCCCGCGGCCCGAGCCGAAGCCCGCCACGAGCACGCTGCACCGTCGCCGAGTCGTCGACTCGAACGTGCAGGAGAAACCACCCACGGAGAAGAGCGCGCCTGCTCAGTCACCCACTGCTCCACTGGTGACGACGAGCAACACCTCGTTCGTCGCTGCTCCTGATCGGCGTTCCGTCGCGCGCGCCTCCCCAGACACGCTCGTCGCTCCGCTCTCTCAGGACTTCGCGCACCGGCCCACATCCATCGTTCGCGACGAGGCAACCCCAACGCCCACGCACGCCCCTGCTCTTCGCGAACCGCCCGCCATCGCCGCCACGCTCTTCTCCGTGTCCCCCACCGTCACTGCGACTGCTGTCGACACGAAGCACTTCGGCACGGCCCCGCAGGCCCTGAAGCCCCAGCACGCCACCACCGCTCCCATGGGGCGCCATGCGGTCGAGCCGGGCCCCGCCGCTCCTGCACACGCGCCGCACCGCCAGGTCGCGCAGGTGCTCGAGCTGGCAGCGCACCGCACGACGAAGCCTGCCGAACCCAACGCCACCGTCGGTGCTCCCGAGCAGCCGTCGTCGCGAAAGCTCGAGCGCGTCGAGCCGAAGAAGGCCGCCGAGCCGGAACGCGACGACAAGACCGTCGGCCCGCTGCCCACGCAGCCCACGCCCCTTCAGCAGACCGAGCTTCCGCCGCCACCGCGAGCAGTCGAACCGAGCACGGTGCAGCCGCCGAACCCGCTGCCGAACGTGGCGCCTGCGTATCTCGACGACCCAACGTTGCGCGTCGTGGTGTTGCCCAACATCGCGCGACTGAACGTCGAGACGCAGGACTCGGGAACGCTCTCGTTGCAGGTCAAGGTGCACGACGGCGTCACCGACATTCGCGCGGCAGGCCCGGCGGCCAGCCTCGTCGAAGCGCGACAGGGAGAGCTCCGGCTCGCGCTCGCGCACGAAGGCCTCGCACTCGGCCACTTCGATCTCACCCAGTCCGATCATCAGGGCGCGCCGCAGCATCGCTTCGAGCCCCACGACGAACGTGAACCGCTGCCCCGCCGCACGCACGTTCGCGCCGAGACCTCCAGCAGCTCCACCACCCGCGCCGAAGGGCGCCTCTCCGTGAAGGCGTGACGTCATGGCCAACCAAGTCAGCCCGCTCTCGTTGCCCGGTGCCGCCCCCGACTCGCTGAAGCCGCAGGGCTCGAGCAAGCTCGGCAAAGAAGAGTTCCTCAAGCTGCTCACCACGCAGCTGGCGAACCAGAACCCGCTCGAGCCCGTCGACAACCAGGCCTTCATCGCGCAGCTCGCGCAGTTCGCGACCGTCGAGCAGCAGTCGCAGATGAACAGCACGCTCGAGTCGTTGCTGATGGCGCAGGCGTCGAGCAATCAGACCGGCGTCGCGAACCTCGTCGGCAAGGACGTCACGTTTGCGTCGGACAAGATCACCCGCGGGGCGGCCGACACCCAGATCACCATCAACGGAAACCTCGTCGACAAGGCGACGAAGGTGAACGTGATCATCAGCGACGCGTCTGGAAAGACCGTGCGCACCATCTCGCTCACGGCCGAAACCGCCGCGGGGCCCGTGAGCATCGACTGGGACGGTCGCGATTCGACGGGGAAGCTGGCGCCTGCTGGGCAGTACACGGTGAAGTTCACGGCAGAGAACGCCGAGAAGAAGCCCGTCGCCGTCGCGCCGCAGGGAAAAGGCCGTGCGAGCGGCGTCTCGTTTGCAGACGGAGTTCCTCAGCTGATCGTCAATGGCGTCCGGGTTCGGCTCTCGGACGTACTCGAAGTCAACGAGCCGCGCTCAACCACCACCGCACCCTGAGGGAGGGGATTCACCATGTCGCTGCTCACGTCACTCACCACCGGAACCGCAGGCCTTCAGGCCAACAGCCAGGATCTCAACGTCATCGGCGACAACATCGCCAACGCCAACACCGTCGGCTTCAAGGCCTCGCGCGCGATGTTTCAAGATGCCCTCCTACAGCAAGTCATCGGAGCTCCGGGTGGTGGCCAGATTGGTCTCGGCACGAATCTGCAGGCCATTCAGCGAATCATCACGCAGGGCGCGCTGACGAACACGGGCATCGCCACCGACCTCGCGCTGCAGGGCAACGGCTTCTTCGTGCTGCGCGGCAACTACAACGGCACCGGCGGCCAGTACTACTCGCGCGCTGGCTCCTTCTCGATGGACAAGGACGGCTACCTCGTCAACATCGACCAGCTGCGCCTGCAGGGCTACGGCGCCGATCAGACCGGCAAGATCCAGGGCGCGCTCGGCGACATGCAGGTCGGCACCGCCACCTCGCTCGCGACCGCGACGAACGACATCACCATGAAGGCGAAGCTCGACCCCAACGCCGCCATTCAGACCTTCGACCCGCTCAACCCGGCGAACACGTCGAACTTCAACGCGTCGGTGACGATCTTCGACTCCCTCGGGCAGTCACACGACGTCACGGTGTACTTCAACCGCACCGCGACGGGCGCGTGGGACTGGCGAGCGCTGGTGAAAGACGGCGCGGCGCTCACGGGCGGTACTGCGGGCGTTCCGACCGAGATCGCCAGCGGCACGATGACCTTCGACACGCAGGGCCGGCTCGACACCGTCACCCAGACGGCCACCTTCAACCCGATCAACGCGGTCAACCCGCAGCCGCTGAACTTCAACTTCGGCGACGATCTCGCCACGGGCGGCACCGGCCTCGACGGCGTCGTCCAGAACATCGGTGGCAACCGCAACGAGCTCACCTTCACCAGCCAGGACGGCAACGCGGCCGGCACGCTCTCGTCGATTCAGGTCAACAACAAGGGCGAGGTCGTCGGCGCCTTCACCAACGGCAGCACCCGCGTGCTGGGCCAGGTGGCCGTCGCCGACTTCGACGCGGCCGACAAGCTGACCCGCATCGGTGGCAACCTGCTCTTCGAGTCGATCGAATCGGGGCAGCCGACGGTGGGCGCTCCGGCGTCGGGTGGTCGTGCCAGCATCTCGGCCGGCTCGCTCGAGCAGTCGAACGTCGACCTCGCCAACGAGTTCGTGAAGATGATCGCCGCGCAGCGTGGCTTCCAGGCGAACTCGAAGACCATCACCACGGCAGACTCGCTGCTCGGCGAGCTCATGCAGCTCAAGCGGTAATCCATCGCTCCGCTGATCGGTGACCAGAGGCCCGCGCTCGAAGGAGCGCCGGGCCTCTTCACTTTCACGAGCCGCCGCACGCGTCACGGGTCTGACGCGACTCAAGTTCGCCGCACCCCGTGTCGAACCAGAAAGAGAAGAGGTGTGCGGTGATCATCTTGACCCGACTCGACGGAAAGCACGTGGCCGTGAACGAGGACCTGCTCGTGTTCGCAGAGCAGACGCCCGACACGGTGCTGACGATGACGTCGGGCCACCGGCTCATGGTGAAGGAGCCGCTCGCAGAGATCATCGAACGCATCGCGACCTTCCGCAGGCACGCGACCGTGCCGCTCGTCTCAGGAGACGTCAGCCATGGATAAGACGACGATTCCGGGAATCTTGTTCGGCATCGGCATGATCCTCCTCGGGCAGAAGCTCGAGGGTGGCCACGCCGGTTCGCTGCTGCAGCTCACGGCCTTCATGATCGTCGTCGGCGGCACCATCGGCGCGGTGCTCGTCTCGTACCCGCTGGGCGAGGTGATCGGCGGGGTCAAGGGCCTGAAGATGGCGCTGCAAGAGAAGCCCTCCGACATCGTGCAGCTCATCACCCAGCTCGTCGAGCTCGCCACCATCGCCCGCCGCGACGGCGTGCTGGCGCTCGAAGGCAAGCTGGCCGAGGTGAAGGACCCGTTCCTCAAGCGCGCGCTCGGCTTTCTCGTCGACGGCGTCGAGGCCAGCGTCGCGAGAGACACGCTCGAGACCGAGATCGAGATCGAGTCCGAAGAGCAGAACGTCACCGCGAAGTTCTGGGGTGACTTCGGCGCGCTGTGCCCGACGGTCGGCGTGCTCGGCGCGGTGCTCGGCCTCATTCACGTGATGGAGAACCTCGACAACCCGGCCGCGCTCGGCCCAGGCATCGCCGTCGCCTTCGTCGCCACGGTGTACGGCGTCGGCGTGGCGAACCTGATCGCGCTGCCGCTCTCGAACAAGATCAAACGCAAGGTCTCGATCGAGAAGGAGCGCAAGACGCTCATCGCCGAGGGCGTGCTCGCGATTCAAGAAGGCCTCAACCCGCGCATCCTCGAGGAGAAGCTCAAGAGCTTCGGCGGCCACCACGCGAAGCACATGAAGTCGGGCGACAAGAAGTGAGGAGGGAGCGCCCATGGCGAAGAAGCACAAACATGAAGAACACGAGAACCATGAACGGTGGGTGATCAGCTACGCCGACCTCGTGACGCTGCTCTTCGCGCTCTTCGTCGTGCTCTACGCCTCGAGCAAGGTCGACACGAACAAGCTGGCCGAGACGAGCGAATCGATGCGCTGGGCGCTCAACTTCAAGGGCGAAGGCGGCATCACGAAGCTCTCCATCTTCAAGGGGCCTCCGACCGAAGGTGGCTGCGTCACCCAGGCCGGCGCGCAACCGTTCTCGAGCCCCGTCGATCGGCGTGTGCTCGAGCAGCAGCGCAAACGGCTCGAGAAGATGATCAAGCCCTTCCTCATGGAGCGTACGAAGAACCCGACGATCTCGATGGAGATCGAGAACGGGAAGCTGCGCCTGCGGCTGGCGGCGATGCGCTTCTTCGACCCAGCGTCTGCGTCGCTCCGGCCCGAGGCGATCGCGGTGCTCGACGCCATCGCCGAAGAGCTCGACGCCTCGAAGCAGAACATTCGGGTCGAGGGCCACACCGACGACGAGCCAATTCGAACCACCCGCTTCCGCAGCAACTGGGAGCTCTCGGCCTCACGCGCGGCGACGGTGGTGTCGTACCTCGAGCAGGCCCACGGAATTGCCCCACAACGCCTCGTGGCGGCTGGCATGGGTGCCCAGAACCCTCTGGTGTCGAACGACACCCCGGAGCACCGCGAGATGAACCGTCGCATCGAGGTCGTTCTCGAGATTCCTCCCAATGATCCCAGAGGTTACGCCCCGCCAGCCCCCTGACGCGTCAAGGGCACGACCGTTGCGTTGAGCCCTGCGCATGAGTGAGGCAAAGGACGCAAAGAAGCCCGAGGAAGCTGCGCCGCACGGTGCGCCCGCCGGCAAGTCCAGCAAACTGCTGCCCGCGCTCGTCGGCCTCAACAGCCTGCTGCTGATCGCGGTGATGGGCTTCCTCTTCATGCAGATGAAGAAGTCGTCTGCGCACCCACCTGAAGCGACGGCCGAGGCGAAGGGCGAGAAGGACAAAGGCGAAGAGGCCGCTCCGGCGGAGCACGGCGAGGCGAAAGGCGAGCACAAGGCCGAGCCCGAGAAGAAGGAGCCGGAGAAGAAGGAAGAAGGCGGCAAAGAGGAGCACGGCGGCGGCACCAGCGGCGCGGGTGGCAAGGGTGGCCTCGGCCCGCTGGTGAAGATCAGCGACTTCGTCATTCACCTCCGCAACCCCGAGATCGATCGCTACGCGCGGCTCTCGTTCGACGTCGAGGTGATCGCCGACTCCGACAAGGACTCGCTCAACGCGCACATGCCGCGCGTGCGCGACGCCTTCATCAGCTACCTGTCGGATCGCACGCTCGAGGAGCTCCAGGGCGCCGAGGGCCTGGGCCGCACGAAGGAGGCGCTCCAGACGAGGCTCCGCGACCTCGTGCCCGAAGCGCGTGTGCGCAACCTCTACATCTCAGACTTCGTCGTGCAGTGAGAGGGCACCATGGCCGGCGCACTCCTCAACCCGGATGAAATCAATGCGCTGATGACGGCCATTCAGGACGGCCGCGTCGCGCCAGAGTCACCGAAGAGCCGTGGTGCCGCGGTCAACTACGACCTGACGAGCACCGATCGCGTCATTCACCGGCAGATGCCGACGCTCGACGCGATCAACGAACAGATCGCGACGATGTTCGGCATGGGCATCGCGGGCCGCACGCGCCTCACCGTGCGAGTCACCTCGGGGCCGGCCTCGCTGCTGCGCTTCGGAGACTTCAACTCGCTGCTCGCGCCACCGGCGACCGTGTCGGTGTTGTCGCTCGGCAAAGCGGGCGCCCAGGCGCTGTTGGTGCTCGAGCCCGGCCTCGCCGACACGATGATCGCGGCGGCGCTCGGCGACAAACGTGGCCGGCCCGATGAGCCGACTCCCGCGGCCAACGGGGGTGGCGGTGGCGTCGACACCCGCCGCGACTTCACGACGGTCGAGCGCAACGTGCTCCGCCGCCTGCTGGCCGTCTTCACCGATGCCATGCAGCACGCCTGGGCGCCGGTGCTGCCCTTCCGACCCGAGGTGGTGCGGTTCGAGACCGACCCCCGCCTCGCCGTCATCTCTCCGGGCAACGAGGCCGCGGTGCTCTGCAGCTTCGAGATCGAGGGCGCCATTCGCGGCGTGATTCAGCTCGCCCTGCCCTACACGGCCATCGAGCCCGCGAAGAAGGCGCTGATGTCGCCGCCGAAGCTGAACAACGTGTCTGACGATCGGTTCGTCAAGGCGCTGCGCGACGAGATCAACCAGGTCGAGGTCGGCATGGCCGCGCTGCTCGGCAAGGCGCGCATGACGGTTCGGCAGATTCTCGATCTCGAACCGGGCGCCGTGATGATGCTCGGCACCAGCGAAGGCGCGTCGCTGCCGCTCTTCATTCAGGGCAAGGCGAAGTTCACCGGCCAGCCGAAGGTCGTCGGTGGCGCGCTCGCGCTCGAGATCGACAGCGGCCCGGTCTCGGAGCTGCGCCGCCCGTTCGATCACGAAGCGCACGACGACGAAGCCGCACCGCCGAACTCGAAGGCCGCCTGAGGAGTCACCATGTCGGAAGCCGCCGAAAACGAAGACGTCTCGACCCGAAGGCTCGATCTGCTGCTCGACGTGCCGCTCGACGTCACGGTGGAGCTCGGCCGCTCGCGCATGTCGATTCAGGAGCTGCTGGGGCTCTCTCCGGGCAGCGTCATCGAGCTCGACAAGATCGCCGGCGAGCCGCTCGACATCGTCGTCAACGAGCGCCTCATCGCGCGCGGTGAAGCGGTCGTCGTGAACGACAAGTTCGGCATTCGCATCACCGACATCGTCAGCAAGACCGAGCGCATCGCCCGCCTTCGCTGAGGCCGTCTCGTGACGTGTTCTTCCCTGGGGAGGGAATCATGAAGTTCGCACTGCTCACGCTGCTCGTCGCGACCGCCTCGACTGCCGAGGAGGGCTCCGCTGCCAACCCGCCGCCGCCTGCCCCTCCGTCGGCAGCCGATTCCGTCGTCGCCGCCGCCTTCCAGAAGGACATCGGCACGAAGGTGGCCGAGGTTCAGAGCGCGACGTCTTCGTGGAGCTCGCTCGCAGCGCCCGGCCTCGCGCTCGTCGCCCTGGCCGCCCTCGCCTTCGCGCTCACCCGCAAACGCGCGCGCTCGAGCCGAAACATCACGCTCATCGAGTCGGCCGCGCTGGGGCCCAAACGCTCGCTGGTGATCGCCGACGTCATGGGCGAGCGGCTCGTGCTGGGCGTCTCGGAGGCCGGCATCGCGGTGCTGTCGGCGCGCCCTGCGCCACAGCCGGAGCCTGCGCCGTTCGTGATTCCGCCCGCGATGATCGTTCCGCCCGCCATCACCGCGGCGCCGACGCAGAAGATGAACTTTCTCGACCGCATGCTCGGCCGCGTGCCCCAGGCAGCGACCGCCCCGGTGAACTTCGACGAGGCGCTGCGTGACTCCCTCGAGGATCAAGAGCTGCGCGCGAAGCTGGCGCTCGGGCAGCGGAGCGTCGTTCCATGAACTGGCTCGTGCTCGGCGCGACCGAGGCCCCACTGCAGGTGTCGGTGGGCGGCGGCTCGTCGGCGGTGAAGCTGTTCCTGCTGCTGACGGCCCTCTCGTTCGCGACGGGCGCGCTCATCTCGATCACCAGCTTCACCCGCATCGTGATCGTGATGTCGTTCCTCCGCCAGGCGCTGGGCACGCCGCAGCTGCCGCCGAACCAGGTGATCATGGCGCTCTCGCTGGCGCTCACCGCCTTCGTGATGGCGCCGACGTTCTCGAAGGTTCACACCGAGGCGATCGGGCCGTACCTCGACGATCAGATCAGCGGCAAAGAGGCGTACGACCGCGGCAGCGGGCCGGTGCTTCAGTTCCTGCTGAAGCAGACGCGCCCTGACGATCTGCGGCTCTTCTACGAGATGTCGGGCTCGGAGCGCCCCACGCGCGCCGACGAAGTGCCCCTCACCATCGCAGTGCCGGCCTTCATGGTGTCTGAGCTCACCACGGCCTTCCGCATGGGCCTGTTCCTCTTCATTCCGCTGCTGCTGGTCGACCTGTTCGTCTCGGCCATTCTCATGTCGCTCGGCCTGATGATGGTGCCGCCGACGCTCGTGTCGCTGACGCTGAAGGTGGGCATCTTCCTGCTCGCCGACGGCTGGCACCTGCTCGTGCAATCGCTGGTGAGGAGCTTCTCGTGAGCCCAGACGCCCTGCCCGCGCTGTTTCGTGAAGGCCTGCAGTTGATGGGCGTCGTGGGGGCTCCGCTCTTCGCGGCGCTGATGATCGTGAGCCTCGTGGTCGGCGTGCTGCAGAGCGTGACGCAGGTGCAGGAGCCGGCGGTCGGCGCGGTGCCTCGCCTGGCGACGGTGGTGCTCGTGGTGATGCTGGGTGGCGGCTGGATGATGGAGCGCATGGCCGCGTTCCTGCGGTCGGCCATCGAGCGGCTCGGCGACCGGGGGTTCTGACCCGTGGATCTCTCGCTGCCCCTGGTGTTGGGCTTCGCGCTGGTGCTGACGCGCACCGGAGCCCTGCTGGGAGTGGCGCCCATTCTCGGCTCCCGCACGGTGCCGATGCGACTGCGCGTCTCGATGGTCGTGGTGGTCGCGATCGTCACCTGGCTCGCCGCGAACGCCCCGCGCGTTCCCGTGCCGGCCGACTTCGTCTCACTCGCGGCGCTGGTGGTGAGTGAGGTCGCGCTCGGCCTGGCAGCGGGCTTGTCGTCGAAGGTGCTGATCGATGCGGCGCAGGCTGGCGGGCAGGCCGCGGCGAACGCGATGGGCTTCGGCTTCGGGCAGATGATCGACCCGCACAGCAGCGCAGAGTCGTCGACGCTCGGTGAGATCTTCATGGCCCTCGCGCTGGCCGCGGCGCTCGTCTTCCGACTCCCGCAGGAGGCCATTGGCTGGCTGGTGCGCTCTGTTCGAGAGGTGCCTCCCGGAGGAACGGTCGAGGTCGCGAGCCTCGCCACCGCGATGGTGAAGCAGCTCATCTTCGGCATCACGCTCTCGGTGCGGGTGGCCTTCCCGCTCTTCGCTGCGGCCATTCTCGGGTACGCGTCGCTCGCCGCGATGGGCCGTACGGCGCCTCAGCTCTCGCTGCAGAACCTCGGGTTCGCGGTCTCCATCGGCTGCGGCGTGCTGGCGGTCTTCTTCATCGCTCCCGACGCGGCGCGCATGTGTGCAGATGCCGCCACGCGAATCTTCGCCCGGAGCTGAGCCATGGCCTCCGAGGAAGAAGACCAGGAGCAGAGAACCGAAGATCCCAGTGAACGACGGCTCGCGCAGGCCTTCGAAGAGGGTGACGTCGCCCTCTCGAAAGAGCTCGTCATGCTGGGCGCCTTCATCACCGGCACGCTGGTGCTGGTGACGGTCGCGCCTGCGTTCAAACGCGCCCTCACCACGCTGGTCTCCGAGACGGTTCGCCTGGCGCCGTCAGCGCCCTTCAAGACGTTGCCGACCCTGCTGGTGCCGCTCGCGATTCCAGTGGTGACGATCGTGCTCTCGATCGCCGCGGTCGGCATCGCACTCACCTTCGCGCAGACGCGTGCACACCTCTGGGACGATCGCGCGACGCCCGACTTCTCGCGGCTCTTTAGCCCTTCACGAATCACCCACTTCGTGTCGAAAGAGTTCGCGCAGGATCTCGGCATCAGCCTCGTCAAGCTCTTGGCAGTCGGTGGGGTCGTGTGGACCTCGTTCCGCGCCGAGTTTTTGACGCTGCACGGTCTGCTGCAGGCAGGCCCGGCCGATCAGCTCGCGGGAATGTACGCGCCCCTCTCGAAGGCGCTGCTCCGGCTGCTGCTGCTCTTCGCGCTCTTCGCTGGTGCCGACTTTGCACTGACTCGTTGGCGCTACCGGAAGAAGCACATGATGACCCGCGACGAGCTCAAACGAGAGATGAGGGAAGACGAGGGAGACCCCCTCATGCGCGGCGCCCGCAAGCGCAAGCACCGTGAGCTCGTGAAGAAGAACGCGATCGCCGAGACCAAGCGCGCCGACGCGTTGATCGTCAACCCGACCCACATCGCCATCGCCGTTCGCTACCGCAAAGACGAAGACGGAGCGCCGCGGGTGATCGCCAAGGGCAAGGGCGTGCTGGCCGAAGCGATGCGCGACGCGGCCCGCTCGAACGGCATTCCCATCGTGCAGGACATTCCCCTCGCGCGATTGCTCTACAAGAAGGTGAAGACGGGCGGTCAGGTGCCGCGCGAGACGTTCAAGGCCGTCGCTGCCGTGCTCGCCTTCGTCTACCGCCTCACCGGCAAGACCCAGCTGCAGAGCCATGAGGTGCGCCTGTGAGTGCCGTGGCCACCGAGCAGTCGCGCGTTCCGCCCGAAGCGATTCTCGCGCTCGCGGTGCTCGGCGTGCTGGCGATCATGGTGGTGCCGCTGCCGGCGCCGCTGCTCGACGGGCTGCTCGCGCTCAACGTCGCGTTGTCGGTGACGATGCTGCTGGTCGCGCTCGGGCTGACGAAGCCGATGGACTTCTCGGTATTCCCCTCGCTGCTGCTCATCACCACCCTCTTCCGCCTGTCGCTGAACGTCGCGACGACGCGGCTCATTCTGCTCAACGGCGGCCAGGGCGCGGGCTCGGCGGGCCACGTCATCGAGGCCTTCGGGCGCTTCGCCGTCGGCGGCAGCCTCATCGTCGGGTCGGTCGTCTTCATGATCCTGCTGGTGGTGAACTTCACCGTCATCACCAAGGGCTCTGGCCGTGTCTCCGAAGTCGCCGCCCGCTTCACGTTGGACGCGTTGCCCGGCAAGCAGATGTCGATCGACGCCGATCTCGCCGCGGGCGTCATCGACGACAAGCAGGCGCGTGATCGCCGGCAGTCGCTGGCGCGCGAGACCGAATTCTTCGGAGCGATGGACGGCGCCAGCAAGTTCGTTCGCGGAGACGCGATCGCCGGCCTCATCATCACCGCCATCAACATCGTCGGCGGCCTCGTCGCCGGGCTCGTGCGTGATCACTTCTCGTTCAGCCAGGCGCTCGAGACGTACACGGTGCTCACCATCGGTGACGGGCTCATCACGCAGCTGCCGGCGCTGCTCGTCTCCACCGCGGCCGGCGTGCTCGTCACCCGCTCCGAAGGCGCCGACCTCGGCACGCAGGTCGGTGGGCAGATCTTCGGCAGCCCGCGCGCGCTCAAGTACTCGTCGATGGTGCTCGCGCTGATCGGGTTGCTGCCCGGTCTGCCGCTCTTCGCGTTCGGCCCGCTCGCCATCGGCGCCTGGGTGATGTCGAAGCGCACCGAGAAGGCGCAGGCGCTGGCGAAGCTCGCGCCGAAGAAGCCCGAGGAGCTTTCGAAGGGCGGCGAGCAGCGTGTTCAAGATCTGCTGGCCCTCGACACGCTCGAGCTCGAGGTCGGCTACTCGCTGCTCCCGCTCATCGACGTCGAGAAGGGCGGCGAGCTGCCCGGTCGCGTGACGGCACTCCGCAAGCAGTTGGCCACCGACATGGGCCTCGTGCTCCCGTCGGTGCACCTCAAAGACAACCTCCGCCTCGACGGCACCGAGTACCGCGTGAAGCTGCGCGGCATCGAGATCGGCCGTGGCGTCGTGCACGCCGGGCGCCTCATGTGCCTCGAGCCGAACGGTGGAACGCCGACCATCGATGGGCTGCCCGGCAAGGATCCCGCGTTCGGTCTGCCGTCGGTCTGGGTGATGCCCGAGCAGCGCGCTGCTGCAGAGGCGCGCGGCTACACGCTCGTCGATGGCCCGTCGGTCGTCACCACGCACCTCTCCGAGCTGATTCGCCGCAACGCGCACGAGCTCATCGGCCGCCAGGAAGTGCAGGAGCTGCTCGGCACCTGCGCGAAGGAAGCGCCGAAGCTCGTCGAAGACACGGTGCCCGGCGTCGTCAGCCTCGGCGAGCTGGTGCGGGTGCTCCGTGGCCTGCTTCGTGAAGGCATCTCGGTTCGTGATCTTCGCAGCATTCTCGAAGCGGTCGCCGACGCAGCGCCGAGGAGCAAGGACGCTCACTTCCTCGTCGAGCAGGTTCGCCGTCGCCTCGCCCGGCAGATCACCTCGCGTGTCGCAGAGCGTGGCGTCGTGCACGCGCTCACCCTCGAGCGGCCTGCCGAAGATGCGCTGCGCCAGTCGCTCGGGCAGAACGACGGCGAGCCGACGATCGCTCCCGATCTCGACACCGCGCGTCGGCTCATCTCGAGCCTCGAGACCCGCGCCTCGACGCTCGTCGCTGCTGGCAAGAGCCCGGTGCTGCTCGCGCCGACCGACCTGCGCAAGCCGCTCTTCGACTTCATGTCCCGCTTCGTCCCCGATCTCTGCGTCGTCTCAGCCCGCGAGCTGGTGCCTGGCACCACCATCGAGCCCGCCGGCACCGTCTCGTTGAACCCGTGAGGAGTCTCCCATGAGCACGTTCCGCACCTTCAGAGCACCAGACAGCCGCAGCGCCCTGGCGATGGTGAAGGCCGCGCTCGGCCCCGACGCGATCATCATCGCGACGAGGGAGGTCTCGAACGGCCTCTTCCGCGCGAAGGAGATCGAGGTGACGGCCGCGTTGCCCGAGCCCGGGCCGCAGTCGAAGGCGCTCGACACGCAGGCCTGGGTCGCGCCGACGACCACGACGCTGACGATGCCCGCCATTCAGGTGCCGCCCTCGCTCACGCCCCGCCGCTACCAGACGACCCCCGCCGAGCCCGCGCCGCAGAACGCCGCGCCCCTGAGCTCGATGTTGTCGAGCCCGCCCGCGCGCACCGCCACCACGCAGATGTCGTCGACCGATCTGCAGCAGGCCATCGCGGCTGCGACCGAGACCCGCGGCATCGAGACCCGCGGCAGCGACACGCGCGGCATCGAGACCCGCGGCAGCGAGATGAACGACGAGCTGGTTCGCCTGCGTGGCGCCTTCGAAGCGATGCAGAAGGAGATGAAGACGCTCACCCGGCAACGCGTGGAGCGCGACCTCTCCTTGCCCGGCGCGGCGACCGATCTCTATGCACACCTCGTCTCGCGCGGCGTCGAAGAAGAGCTCGCGGAGGAGTGCCTGCGGCAGGCGGTCGAGCTCGCGAAGGACACGCGCATGGAGACGCTGATGCCGGTGCTCCGCAGCGCCGTGTCGGAGCGGATCATCGGAGGCCGGGCGCCCTGGCTCGCCGATCAGCGCCGCCGCACCATCGCGCTCGTCGGCCCGACGGGCGTCGGCAAGACCACCACGCTCGCGAAGATCGCCGCACGCGCGATCATGGAGTCGAAGCTCAAGGTCGCGCTCATCACCGTCGACACGTACCGCATCGGCGCCAGCGAGCAGGTGCTCCGCTACGGCGAGATCATGTCGGTGCCCACGTTCGTGGCGCGTGATCGCATCGAGCTGAACCGCGCCCTCGAGCGCACCGCGAACGCCGACCTCGTGCTCGTCGACACGGCCGGCCGCAGCGTCAGTGAAGCAGTCGCCCGCCAGGCCGAGATGCTCCGCGCCGTCGAAGGCATGCAGCTGTACCTGGTCGTCAGCGCGGGCACGGGGTCGCGCGAGATGGCGGCTGCGGCCGAGCGCTATCGCCCGATGGCGCCCGAGCGGCTCATCGTGACCAAGGTCGACGAAGCGGTCGGCACCGGAAGTCTTCTCTCTGCCTCGGTTCGCATCGGCCGGCCGATCGTCGCGGTCTCCGACGGCCAGCGGGTGCCCGAAGACATTCACGCGCTCAACAGCACCGAGCTGGTCGACCTCATCGTGGGTACGCCGACCGCCGAGAGCACCGCGAAGGCCGGGGGGCGCTGAGTCATGGACCAGGCCATCGGACTTCGAGAGCTGATGAAGGAGCACCGCAAGGCGCAGTCGAAGCTGCGCGTCATCGGTGTCACCAGCGGCAAGGGTGGCGTGGGCAAGTCGAACGTGGCGGCGAACCTGGCGATCCTCGCGGCGCGCGCGGGCAATCGCGTGCTGATCCTCGACGCCGATCTCGGGCTCGCGAACATCGAGATCCTCTACGGGCTCAAGCCCCGCTACCACCTGGGCCACCTGCTCGACGGCGACGTGCCGGTGAAGGACGTGATCGCCGAAGGGCCCGAGGGCGTGAAGGTGCTGCCCGCGGGGCACGGCATTCAGCAGCTGACGCGCCTCGATGAAGCGCAGCGGCTCCGGCTGGTCTCGGCGATCGACCAGCTCGAAGAGGACTTCGACATTCTGTTCATCGACGTCGGCGCAGGCATTGGCGACAACGTGTTGTTCTTCATCGGCGCGGCGCAGGAGGCCCTGCTGGTGGTGAGTCCCGAGCCGACCTCGCTCACCGACGCGTACGCGACGCTGAAGGTGCTCTGCCAGGAAGGCGGCACGCGGTTCTTCAACGTCGTCGTGAACCAGGCTCCGAACGAGACGGTCGCGAAGGACATCTTCGACAAGCTGTCGTCGGTGGTGAGCCGGTTTCTCGGCGCGAAGATGCGCTGGCTGGGCTGGTTGCCGCGAGACGAGAACGTGCACCGCGCGGTGATGTCGCAGAAGCCGCTCGTTGGCCTGTTCCCGAGCTCACCCGCGACGCGCGCGCTCAACATCGTCGCTGACACGTTGTTCCACGAACCGCCCCCGGTGCAGCTCGAGGGTGGCCTCAAATTCCTCTGGAGCCGACTGCTCCGGGAATCGAGCCCGCACTGAGAGGAGCCCGTCATGCACCGCGCCGCGATTCGCTACGAGACGACACAGCAGGCTCCACCGCTCAACGACAACGAGGTCGTTCAGAAGTACGCGTTTCTGATCGACCGGGTCGCGCGACGCATCAGCGCGAAGACGGCCAACGCCGTGCAACCGGGAGATCTGTGGTCGGTGGGTGCGCTCGGCCTGCTCGATGCGTGGAAGCGCTTCGACCCCGTGCGCGCGGTGAAGTTCGAGAGCTTTGCCGAGCACCGGATTCGCGGAGCGATGATCGATGAACTCCGCGAGATGGATCACCTGCCGCGGCGCCTGCGGGCCGATGCCGACAAGGCGCGCAAGGCGAGACACGCGCTCGAGACGCAGTTCGGTCGGGAGCCGACCCAGGAAGAGCTCGCCGCGAAGTTGGGGATCTCGATCGAAGAGGTCGACAGTCTCGAGGCACTCTCGCAGCCGGCGATGCAGCTGAATCCCGAGATTCCAGTCGTGAGTCACGAGGCGATTCAGGACGAGAAGCTCGACCACGCGCAGTCGGTGCAACGATTGACGAACGCGATCGGGAAGCTGCCGCAGCGATTGTCGTTGTTGCTGTCGCTGCACTACGTGGAAGGGCTCACGTACAAAGAGATCGCCCAGGCGCTGGAAGTGAGTGAAGCGCGCGTCTGCCAGTTGCACGGCGATGCGGTGAAGAAGCTGCGTGAGGTGATGACGCAGGCCGAGACCGATTGACCGCGAGCGACGACTCGCAGTCTGCTCCCTTCGTGGCTCAGGCACTTCCAGCAGCGGCACTGATTCCGCCCCGAAGCCGGTGGGTGTCTGCCGTTGCCGCGCCGGATCCGACGTCATGCCTGCTGGCCATCGGCCCCGTCGACAGCGACCTGCTGACGTCGCTTCGGGTTCGGTTGCGAACCGTCATTCACGTACGGTCGTTTGCAGAGGGCCTCCGACTGGCGCGCGTTCTGAAGATCGACACGGTGCTGCTGACACCTGAAGCCGATGGCACCGGCATCGAACTCGTTCGACTCCTGAAGTCTTCGTCCACGCCGCACCTTCGGCTCGTTCCGTTTTTCGTGATGTCTCCGTACGCCTCGAGCGATCGGAGCTACGCGGTGGTGGTCGATCCGCCAGACTTCACGTTCCTGGAAGACGGAATGAGGCGCCCGATTCTCGAAACGATGCTCTCGCTCGACGTCGTGCGGCTGCTCGCGAGTCGAATCGTCAGCTGAGCCGAAGCCGCCGGCTCATCAGCACGTTTCACGGCTCCGAGCAGGCCTCGAGAATGCGCAGCTCGTTGAACCGATCACGCAGCTTCCGCTCTTCCCTCGCGCGCTCGTCCTTCAACTGCTCCGCTCTTGGACCCTTCGCCTTCTTCAGCTCATCGTCGATCAGCCGAATGCGCCGCTCCGAGATCACCGCGCGCCGCTCGACGCGCTCTTCCACGAAGCCGCTCAACAGTTTCCCGCAGATGAACTTCGCCACCTGCGCATCATCGAACGCCACCTCCACGTCGAGGATCAGCGACTGCCCGCGCCGCTTCACCGTCGCCGCCTGGCGAATCACCGCGTAACGCCGATTCGGCTCCTTCGGCATGCCGCCCACCGTGTCGAGCTCACGCTCGAAGCTGAAGAGCACGTTGTCGCTCATCAGCACGCCCGCTTCCGTCTGCATCACGACATCAGCCACCTGCGACGGCTGCGGCTCGAGGCTGATGATCGACTCGTCGAACACCACCGAGCCCTTGCTCACGAAGCGCGCCTTCGGATTCCCCTGCTGCGCGAGGACGGCGAGAACGATCAGCAGGTGCATGGATCACTCCCACTCGATGGTGGCGGGCGGCTTCGACGAGATGTCGTACACGACGCGGTTGATGCCACGTACCTCGTTGATGATGCGCGTGCTCATCTTCCCCAGGAGATCGTAGGGCAACCGCGCCCAGTCGGCCGTCATGCCATCGACCGAGGTCACCGCCCGAATCGCGCAGGTGTTCTCGTAGGTGCGCTCGTCGCCCATCACGCCGACCGACTGCACCGGCAGCAGCACCGCGAAGGCCTGCCACAGCTCCTTGTACAGACCTGACTCCCTGACCTCCTGCTGCACGATCAGGTCGGCCTTGCGCAAGACCTCGAGCCGCTCAGCGGTGATGTCGCTGATCACGCGAATCGCGAGGCCCGGCCCGGGAAACGGCTGCCGCGACACCATCTCGTCGGGCATGCCCAGCTCACGGCCCACCGCGCGCACTTCGTCTTTGAACAGCTCGCGGAGGGGCTCGACGAGCTTCAGGTTCATCTTCTCGGGCAGACCGCCGACGTTGTGGTGGCTCTTGATCGTCGCCGACGGGCCCTTCACCGACACCGACTCGATCACGTCGGGGTACAGCGTGCCCTGGGCGAGGAACTTCGCGTCGGTGAACTCCTTCGCCGACTCCTCGAACACCGAGATGAACTCGTAGCCGATCGCCTTGCGCTTCTTCTCGGGGTCCGTGACGCCAGCGAGCTTCTCGAGGAACCGCGCGCGCGCGTCGATCGTCTTGAGCGGAACGTGGAAGCGGCCGACGAAGAGCGCCTCGACCTGCTCGCGCTCACCGTGCCGCAACAGCCCGTTGTCGACGAAGATGCACTGCAGCTTGTCGCCGATGGCCTTGTGCAGCAGCAGCGCCGCGACGGAGCTGTCGACGCCACCCGAGAGCCCGCAGATCACGCGGCCGTCGCCGACCTTCTTGCGGATCTCCGAGATCGACTCCTCGACGAACGACTTCATCGTCCAGTCGCCCTTGCACTTGCAGTCGGTGAAGAGGAACGACTGCAGCATCTCCTTGCCCTGGGCCGTGTGAACGACCTCTGGGTGGAACTGCAGGCCGTAGATCGGCTTCGTCTCGTGCGCCGCGGCCGCGAACGGAGCGCTCGGCGTCTTCCCGATCGCCACGAAGTGCGGAGGCAACTGCTCGACGCGGTCACCGTGGCTCATCCACACCTTCAGCGACGTTCCACCCGCGAACGCAGCGAACGGTCCACGCGCCGTCACGACCTCGACGTTGGCTGGCCCGAACTCACGGTGCGCGCTCTTGTCGACCCGCCCGCCGAGCATCTTCGAGAGCAACTGCAGGCCGTAGCAGATGCCCAGCACCGGCACGCCCTGCTCGAAGACCTCGGGCGTACACGTCGGCGCCCCCGGAGCCTCCACCGACGCAGGGCCACCCGAGAGGATGATGCCCTTCGGCGCCATGGCCTTGATGTCGGCCACGCTCATGCCGGGGTGGTGAATCTCGCAATAGACGCCGAGTTCTCGCACCCGCCTCGCGATCAGCTGGGTGTACTGGCTGCCGAAGTCGAGGATGAGGATCTTCTCGTGGGCGGGGTTCATGCGCGCTCCTTCTGCGACGAGGCTTCTCGTTGACTTGGGCCTCTACCCCTTCAAGACTCCAGCCGCCAATGACAACGCGAACCCTGACGGTGTTGTGCGCGCTCACGCTCTCGACCGCATGCGTGAAGGAGATCACGTCAGACGAACGCCTCGAGCGCGAAACCGCTCGCAGCGATGCGCTCAAGACGAACACCGCCGCCGAGCTCGGGAAGATCAAGTGCGACGAGCTCAACGACGACCTCGCCAAGGCCCGCGATGGCGTGCGCACCGAAGAAGATCGGCTGACGATCTTTGCGGACGTCTACGAGCGCCTGAAGAACCGCTCCTCGCGCTTCGACGAGGCCATGTCGCGCAACCCCGACCTCGCCTACCAGGACGGCAGCGCCCAGCTCGTGAACGCGCGCGAGGCGTGCGTGCAGATGACGGCGGATACCCGGGTGGAGCTCGAGAGCCTGATTCGCGAGATCATGCAGGTGCTCGTGGTGGAGGAGATCAAGGGCGGCCAGACGATCAAGGCCGCGCGCCTCGACTTCGCTCCCCTGCGCGCTGCGATCGAGAAGCTCGAGCTCGACGATCGCGAAGCGCTGCAGAACAAGATCAACAACGCCGAGAAGCAGGTCGACGTGAAGGGCGAGAAGCGTTCCCGCCCGAAGTGAGTTCGAGAAGGGTTACTTCAGCAACCCGCTCAGCATGCCCATCGCGCCGCCGTCCTGAGCAGGCGCGCCAGCCGTCGGAGCCGCTCCACCACCCGCCAGCATCGGCAGCGCCGTCGTGACGGTCTGCATCAGCTCCGGCGACAGCTTCGACTGAAGGAACTTGAAGAGAATCGGCGCGATGAGGGCCGCCTTGCCCGCGTCGAGACCGAACTGCCCGAGCAGGCCCGTCAACGCCGCAGCGCCACCAGCCGCCTGCATCGCCGCGCCCGCGTCTCCACCGACCATCGAGCCAACACCGCCGAGGAGCGAGCCGAGACCCGCCGCTCCGCCAGACGACGCGCCACCGAGCAGGCCCCCAATCGCCGCCATCGGATCAGCCGGCGCCGCTGCCGGAGCCTGAGCGCCCTGCCACTGCGCCGCCTCAGGAACCGCTGCGTCGACCTGACCACCGACCGCGGGACCGACGTGCTGCTTGACGAGGCCCATCAGCCCACCAGCGAGCCCCTGCGCCTGGCCCTGCGGAAGTCCCAGCTGCGATGCGAGTTGTCCGACGAGATCCATGTGTGGCTCCTGGTTGAAGGAGCCGCGTCAGTAGCACCGGAACACGTCACACAGTGCCGACGCGCGTCATTCGAGCGGTGGAGCAACTCCCATGATCACTCGACGCGATAGTTCGGCGCCTCTTCCGTGATGATCACGTCGTGCACGTGGCTCTCTTTGAGTCCGGCCGAGGTGATCTGAACGAACTGCGCCTTCGTACGGAGCTCGTCGATCGACTTGCACCCGACGTAGCCCATGCCGCTGCGCAACCCGCCGAGCAGCTGGAACACGTTCATCGCGATCGTGCCCTTGTACGGCACGCGCCCCTCGATGCCTTCGGGCACGAGCTTGCTGTCGTTCTGCACGCCACCCTGGAAGTAGCGATCTTTCGAGCCGGCCTTCATCGCGCCGAGCGAGCCCATGCCCCGATACGCCTTGTACGAACGGCCCTGGTACAGAATCACCTCGCCGGGAGCCTCTTCGGTGCCCGCGAACAGCGACCCAATCATCACCGTGTTCGCGCCGGCAGCGAGCGCCTTCACCACGTCGCCCGAGTACTTCACGCCACCGTCAGCGATGATCGTCACGCCCGAGCCATCGGCCGCGCGCGCGCAGTCGTCGATGGCCGTGATCTGCGGAACGCCGACGCCTGCGACGACGCGCGTGGTGCAGATGGAGCCCGGACCGATGCCGACCTTCACCGCGTCGACTCCGGCTTCGATGAGCGCACGCGTCGCTTCCGCCGTCGCCACGTTGCCCGCGACGAGCTCGAAGGTGCCCTTGAAGTTCCGCCGGGTGTCACGCACCGCCTCGATCACGCCCTTCGAGTGACCATGCGCGGTATCGACCACGATCACGTCGACGCCGGCCTTGATGAGCGCCTCGACGCGCGCTTCACGATCCGCTCCGACGCCGACCGCCGCCGCCGCGAGCAGCCGCTGCTTCGAGTCCATCGCCGCGTTCGGGTAGACCCGTCGCTTCTCGACGTCCTTGATCGTCATGAGGCCCTTCAGCTCGAACGCCTCGTTCACCACGAGCAGCTTCTCGATGCGGTGCTTGTGCAGCAGGTCGATCGCCTCTTCCTGCGTCACACCTTCACGCGCAGTGACGAGCTTCTTCGTCATCACCTGATCGACGCGCTGGTTCACGTTGCGCTCGAAGCGGACGTCTCGGCTCGTCACGATGCCGACCAGCTTCTTCCCTTCGACCACCGGAATGCCGTTGATGCCGAAGCGCTGCATCAGCTCGAGGCACTTCGACAGCGGAGCCATGGGCTCGACGGTGATCGGGTCGAGCACGATGCCGCTCTCGTGCTTCTTCACCTTCGCGACCTCGGCTGCCTGCTGCTCGGGCGTGAAGTTCTTGTGAATGATGCCGATGCCGCCCTCTTGCGCCATGCCAATGGCCATGCGCGCTTCGGTCACCGTGTCCATCGCAGAGGAGAGCAGCGGAATGGGCAGCTTCAGGTTTCGCGTCAGCCGCGTCGAGAGGTCGACCTGGTGCGGGAGCACGGCGCTCTCGGCAGGGACCAGCAGCACGTCGTCGAACGTCAACCCGAGGCGAATGTTCGGAGTCAGCATGGCCGGGCACTAGCGCACCGCCCGGCGATCAACAACGGTTCACGCCCCACCCATGCGGAGCAGCCCTTCGAGCGAGTCGATCGTGACGAAGACGAACGCCGCGTCGCCCAGCGAGAGCACTTCGCCGTCGGTCAGAATCGCGAACTGATCGCCGACTTGCGCGCCGTTGATGAAGGTGCCGTTGGTCGAGCCGAGATCACGAATCGCGATCACCTGCGGGCCCGACTGCCAGGTGAACTCGGCGTGGTGCGACGAGACGGAGGGATCTTCGACGATGACGTCGTTATCTTCGAGGCGGCCGATGGTCTCGATGCGATCGGCGCCACCACCGACGGGCCACGCCACCATCGCGTCGAAGCCGAGCACCAGCGCCAGGGCGTGACGCGCGAGCTGCGGCTTGCCTGCGAGCACGACCGTCTTCGGCTGCTGCAGCGCTGCCCGGCGACGAAGCTCATCGGGAGGCTGCTGCACCAGCGCCGCGAACGGGAACGTCGTTCGAAGCTGCCCTGTGGCGCCCAGCTGGCGAAGTTCGCGAACGGTCAACCTCGGCACCATGGGAAAGAGAATAGACGTGAGGCAGGCTGTCGTCATGCTCGCACTCGCGCTGTTGGCTCCTCTCGCCGCGCTGCCCCTCGAACAGGTGGTTCAGAAGGTCGACGGCTCGGTGGTGACGGTTCGAATCGCCCAGAAGAAGACGACCTCGGGCGCTGGCGGAAAGTCCGTCTCGATCACCACCGGAACCGGCTCGGGCGTCGTGGTTCACCCCGACGGGTGGATCGTCACGGCCGCGCACGTCGTCGACGAGGCCGACCTGATCGAGGTGGAGTTCGTCGACGCGCCCGCCTCCACCGCCGAGATCGTCACGCTCTCGCGCACCGAAGATCTCGCCCTGCTCAAGGTCGACAAGGTGCCCAAGAAGGTCGTCGTCGCGCCGCTGGGAGACTCCGAGGTGCTCAAGCCCGGCATGCGGCTGTTCGCCATCGGCGCGCCGCTCGGCCTCACGCACACCGTCACCTCCGGCGTCGTCAGTGCCCTCCGCACCGACACCCGCAAAGGCCCCCACCCCAGCCGCCTGCTCCAGACCGACGTGCCCATCAACCAGGGCAACTCTGGCGGCCCGCTCTTCAACGAAGACGGAGAGGTCGTCGGCATCGCCAGCTTCATCGCCTCGAAGTCGGGCGGCTCCATGGGCCTCAACTTCGCCATTCCCACCTCGACGGTGCGCAGCCGGCTGTTCGAAGCCCCGCTCCCGTGGATTGGCGTCTCGGTGCGCTTCGTCTCGAAGGAGTTCGCCGAGGTCATGAACTGGCCGGTCGAAGCCGGCCTGCTCGTCGAGAAGGTGAAAGACGACGGCGCAGCCGACAAGGCGGGCCTTCATGGCGGCATGATCGAGGCCGAGATCGGGGGCTCCACGATCATTCTGGGCGGCGATCTCGTGCTGCGCGTGAACGGGTTCGCGACGACCGACTCGAAGGCCATTGGCAAGTCGCTCGCCGCCATGCAGCCCGGAGACAGCATCAAGTACGACGTGCTCTGCGCCGGCACGGCGAAGACGATCGAGGTGCCGCTGCCGAAGCTGCCGAAGATTCCGACGTTGACGGCCGTGAAGTCGAAGTGACGGCCGTGAACAAGGTCGACTCAGCCGAGCGGTGGGATTAACTCCCGACGTTCTCGTGACGAGCGCCAAGCCGATCAGCCTCTCGGTTCGCCTGCCGTTCAACACGGCCGAGGAGTTCCTTGGCGGCTACGGCTCGAACATCACGCGCGGCGGCATCTACCTGCGCGCGAGGCAGCTGCACGCTCCGGGAACGCCCGTCACGCTCGAGGTGAAGCTCGCCGACGGCCAGCGCCTGCTCTACGGCAACGCGACGGTCTCGTGGGTGACGGGAACGCGCGGTGAAGGCGTCACCGGCATGGGGTTCAAGTTCATCACCCTCGACGCACAGAGCCGGCGCTTTCTCGAAGCGGCGGCGGCCGCGATGCCACACGCGCGCAGCCCGGAGCCGCCCGTTCCTCGCAACGTCGGCCCCATCGACACGCGGCCTGATGCCGTCGAGCCACCGCCTCCGCCTGCACCACCGCCGTCACAGGCGCAGGCCGAGCTGCCCTCCGAAGCGAGCGGGCGTCTGCTCGTGCAGGGCGCCGCCGGCCCCGAGATCAAAGCGCCCGAGTTCGAAGCGCCGCCCTCGGAGCCGCCGCGCGATGGGCCGATCATCGGCATCGATCTCGGCACCACCAATTCGTGCGCGGCCATCGTGAAAGATGGTCAGCCGGTCGTGTCGCGCAGCCGCGATGGGCAGTCGCTCATTCCGTCGGTCGTCGCCCTCACCTCTCGCGGAAAGCTGATCTGCGGAGGCGCCGCGCGCAGCCAGCTCGTCACCAACCCGCGATGGACGGTGGCCGGCTTCAAGCGCCTCGTCGGCCGTGAGTACGAGTCGCCCGAGGTGCAGGAGCTGCTGCCCCGCTTCACGTGGGAGGTCGTGCCCACCGAAAGCGGTGACTGCGGCGTGAAGCTGGCCGACCGCGTGTACTCACTCGAGCAGATGTCGGCGATGGTGCTGCGCGAGGTGAAGCAGCTCGCCGAGCAGACGCTGCAGCAGCCCATCAACCGCGCGGTGATCACCGTGCCTGCCTGGTACTCGGAGAAGCAGCGCCTGACGGTGCGTGAGGCCGGCCGGCTCGCGGGCCTGCACGTCGAGCGCATCGTGAACGAGCCGACGGCGGCGGCGCTCGCGTGGGGCTATGGCCGTCGCAAGAGCCAGCGCGTGCTCGTGTACGATCTGGGCGGTGGCACCTTCGACGCGTCGGTGCTCGAGCTGTCCGACTCGGTCTACGAGGTCGTCTCCACCGGCGGAGATCCCTTCCTCGGCGGCCTCGACTTCGACCACGCGATCGTCGGCTGGCTGCTTGCCGAGTTCGAAGCGAAGTACGACGCGCTTTTCAACGATCGCGTCTCGATTCAGCGCGTACAAGACGCCGCCGAGCGCACGAAGATCGCGCTGTCGGACAAGACCGAGTCGCGCATTCACGTGCCGTTCGTGACACTCGTGAAGAACCAGCCCGTCGATCTCGACGTCACGATGACGCGCGCGCAGCTCGTGTCGCTCACGCGGCACCTGGTCGATCGCACGATGGAGGTCTGCCAGGAGGTGCTGCAGGCCCGGTACCTGCGCGCCGATCAGATCGACGAGATTCTGCTGGTTGGTGGTCAGGCCCGCGCACCGCTCGTTCAGGAGCGCATCACCCTGCTCTTCGGCCGCCGGCCGCTCTTCGGCATGAACCCCGAAGAGGCCGTCGCGCAAGGCGCCGCGTTGCTCGCGCACTCGCTCGAGACGAAGGGTGGGCTGCTGCTGATCGACGTGCTCCCGATGTCGATCGGCATCGGCCTGCCGGGCGGGCGCTTCTACCCGATCATTCAGCGCAACACGGCGCTGCCCGTGACCCGCAGCTACCGCGTCTCGACGACGAAGGAGAACCAGAGCGAGCTCGAACTCTCGATCTTCCAGGGCGAGTCGGCGCTGGTGCGAAACAACCACCTGCTCGGGGTCTTCAAGATCGCGAACCTGCCGCCGGGTCCACGCGGGGCCGTGAGCGTCGAGCTCGCCTTCGAGCTGTCGAACGAGTGCATTCTGACCATCACCGCGAAGGAGGACTCGACGGGCCAGACCGTGAGCACCACCTACGCGACGCAGCAGACGCCCGACGCCGCTCGCAAGAAGGTCGCGACGCTCGAGTCCGAAGGGCCCGAGCTGACGGCCGAGGAGATCGCCGCCGCCAAGCCGACCGGCCTCTTCGCCTTCTTCAAGCGCTTGTTCGGCGGGTGAACATCAATCACTGCGGGTGATTGATGGGCGCGCAACGGGTGACGGAACTTTGGGCGCCCCGGTGCGTTCCAAGCGCGCATACTCGCCGCACCACTCGAGGGGATTCCCATGACCAGCCCAGCCGCCGCAGCCGACTCCGTCATTCGCCAGCACGTCTACTGGAGCGTGGGCGCTGGCCTCGTGCCCGTGCCCATCGCCGACTTCGTGGCCGTGACCGCCGTGCAGGTCGATCTCATTCGGCAGCTCTGCAGCCTGTACGGTTCGTCGTACGACGAAGGCACCGGGAAGATCTGGGTGGGCGCGCTCACGGGTGGCGCGGTGGCCCGCATCGGCGCCTCGGCCATCAAGGCGATCCCCGGCATCGGGACGATTCTCGGTGGCGTGTCGATGTCGATCGCGTCGGGAGCATCGACCTACGCCGTGGGCCAGGTGGTGAAGAACCACCTCGCGAGCGGCGGCACGATGACCAACCTCGACGTCGAGGCGGCGAAGAAGAAGTACGCGAGCGAGTACGAGAAGGGCAAAGAGGTCGCGAAGGAGGCGTCGCAGAACAAGGAAGCCGGCGACGTGTTCGAGAAGCTCGCGAAGCTGGGCGAGCTGCGGGACAAGGGCGTCATCACCGAGAAGGAGTTCGAGGCGAAGAAGGCCCAGCTCCTCAAGGACGTCTGATCACAACAGCGACGTGTGCGGGTTGGCACCCCACATCGTCGTGCTGGGAGCCCCGGCCACCGCCGTCAGATACGACCAGAGCCCGGCGTAACCAGGCGTTCCCATCGGCAACCGGTAGCCCGCATTGGCGCCAGCGTCGAATCGGCCCGTCGAGCCCTGACGCACCCGCTTGCCGAAGACGGTCGCGCTGGTGCCGCTCCCGTGCTCCGAGGCCGTCGCCGTGTTGCCCCCGATACGCGCGAAGTCACCCCACAACAACGTGACGACGTTACGGCCCTGCATCGCCAACGTTCGCTCGAGGAAGATGCGAAGCGACGGGAGAATTCCAGAACGCATCATCTCGCGCGACACGTTGCCCGTACCGTCGCCGTGGGTGTCCCAGTTGTGGAAGTCGGCACCCAACTTCACGCCCGGGCTGGAGACACAGACGACGTCGACACCAGCCTTGATCATCAACTCGGCGCCAGCGAGCTGCGAGGTGAACGAGCTGGCTGACGTGTCGGTTGGCGCCAGGCCGTAGGCGGTCGCGATCTCGTTCCAGTCGATGCCAGGCGGAGGCGGCTGCTTGAGCGCGTTGATCAACGAGTGCGTGCCTTCCCACGTCTTCTTCAGCGCGTTGGGGCTGTGCTGAGAGCGGGCCGCGCCGTAGGCCAGCGAGGCTTCGAGCGCCCTGGCCAGCTGCGGGCGGCCAGCACCTGCCGTCTCGTTCGACACCAGCGCGATCGCCGCCGAGAGATCGGGTACCGCCGTCATCGCAACGCCGTTCACTGCGCGGTGTGGCGCCCCTCGTGCGGGTGCCTGCCCGAAGTGCACACAGCGAAACGGCGCGGTGCCCTGCAGCGCATTGGCGAGGAGGAGCGGCACGCTCTGGCCCTTGTCGAACCAGGCATACTGGAGCGCGAAGTCGTGACCCGATGCGCGGTGGTTCACGCCGACCGTCGCCATCTTCTGAAGCACCGGATCGGGCAACGAGCCGATGGTCGAGGCGTCGACGACGACGCCATTGCCGAGGTCACGAACGTTCGAGGCAGCGCAACCGTAGAGGTTCTTCGACACGTAGCCGTCGGCCGCCGAGAAGAACGCGTTGTACCCACCGTCGAGGTACACCAGCACGATGGTCGGCTTCTCTGTCGCGGTGACGTCGGCTCGCGCGGTCGCCGAGACGGCCAGCGAACCTGCACCGCTCCACAGCAGCTGTCGTCTTGAGAGGCGCATTCCAGGGCTCAGTTGGCGAGGAAGTTGGGGGAAGCGAAGACCGACGCGCACACCAGAGCCCAGCGCTTCTTCACGTCGGGCTCCTCGAGCGTGAGCGCCAAGTCGGCGCACGCCGCGAGCTCGGAGCGGGTGGGCGCTCGGAGCCACGCCGCGCGCATGGTTCTGCTGCAGAACGCCTCGGCGCTCGCGCGCGTCGGGGGAGCTGCGGTGTGCTCGAACCACCCCGACTTGAGCGACGGCGTCGTCGTGGCGGAGGCTCGCTCGCACACCTTCGCCGCGTACTGGAGCGTGACGTAGACGGCGAAAGCGCCGACCTCGCTCTCCTCGTACCACCCCGCTGGCACCACCCCGAACGCAGCGCCCACCCCCGGGTTCGTCAGCTCCGAGTCGCCGGTGGTGTTGGTGCCCAACGACCGGGCGATCTCGGTCATCACGCTCCAGTTCGGCGAGTTCGGGTCCTTCGTGCTGCGAAAGGGACGGTGATTGTCGACGAGCGCTGCGACGTCACCTCGGCCGGCCTCGAGCGGCTCTCCGGCCAAGCCGAGGTAGCCGCGGCCTGACGAAGCGTTCATGCAGGTGGCCACCGACGGCAACGAAGGAATGACTGGTGCCACACCGCTCGTCGTCGGGTCAGACGACTCCGCGGGGCTCGTGACGTCGACTGGGCCACCGACGACGATCGTGCCTTCGCAGCCCAGCGAGCAGACCACGAGGAGCAAGCCGGCGCGGGTCATGGCACGGCCTCGCAGTACTGCGGATCTTCCAGGTACGAGGCGAGGGCGTCCTGCACCATGCCGGTTCGGCTGAAGGCCTCCATGCAGCGATCGAACATCGGTGCTTCACAGGCAGACTCGGGCCTGCCGTAGACGAACTCGAAGGCGAGCCGACAGGTGCGAAAGCGAAACGCCTCACTCGACGTGAGCACCTCGAGCAGGTGTTCATGGTCGCGAACCTGCAAGCCGTTGAAGAGGGTCTGTGGTGTCACGGCCACGAGCTGTGGCTTCGCGGCACCACCGACGCCGACCTTCCGCGGGAGCAGACGAGCGACCAGATCGAGTCCATAGGGCGAGTCGAAGTGACAGCCACGACACTCGGGGCGCTCCCTGCCGGTCGCCGTGGCGTCTCCTTCGCCGTTCGCGGCCGACGGCACGAGCTTGAGCCCAATGGTGTTCTGCATCGTGCGATACGCAGCCGAGAGCAACAGTCCGTCGGGCGCGTTGCCCAGGTAGCGGTACTGCCACCCGCGGCTGCCGAAGTAGCCGAGGGCCGGCGCGGCGGCGTCCTCCATGATGATGTTGTTCGTGTGGTTGATGGTGAAGCGCCCGGTGAACAGCTGCTTCCAGGGCTTCTTGTTCGACATGATGAAGCGCACGGCCGAAGGAATGCCCTCCTCGGCCAGGTTGGCGCCGGGCTGCGGGTTGAAGCGCGAGTTGATGAAGCCGCCGAACGTGGCGATGGCGTCGCGAGACTCGAGCCAGGAGCGCACCTTCGACTGCGGCGTGCCGCCCATGAGCGAGATGAGGCTGGCGCGGTAGCCGACGCCGAGAACGTTGCTGATACGACGCGTGCACCGCTGGGCGGCTTCGTCGGGTGTCTGGGCCGACGCGCTCGAGGTCGTGAAGAGGATCAACAGGATCGGCAGGCCGAAGCGCAGCACGATCGTGTATTCCGTGAACCGACCAGCCCCTTCCCGGTCAGGGAGCTACTCGGCGACGGCGCGGGCTCGGGCGGCTTGCTTCTCACGCTCACCCAACGCCGCTTGCAGGTACTTGCCAGCCAGCTTCCGGCCGATCAGCTCCTGCGCGAGCTCGCCCGCCTCGACCAGCTTCGGCAGATCGATGCCCGTCTGCACACCCATGCCGTGCAGCATGAACACGAGATCTTCGGTCGCCAGGTTCCCCGCAGCGCCCGGCGCGTAGGGACAGCCACCAAGCCCGCCGATGCTCGAGTCGAACGTCGTCACACCGAGCTGCAGACCCACCAGCGCGTTCGCCAGCGCCGTGCCACGCGTGTCGTGCAGGTGCAGCGCGATCTGCGTGAGCGGCACCAGCTTCGAGACCTCTTCGACGATCTGCGCCGTCTGATTCGGAGTCCCGATGCCGATCGTGTCACCCAGCGACAGCTGGTACAGCCCGATGTCGGCGATCTGCTTCACGACCTCGACCACGCGCGAGACGGGCACCAGCCCCTCGTACGGGCAGCCCCACACCGTCGACAGGTAGCAGCGCACGCGCATGCCGGCCGACCGCGCGCCCTGAGCCACCTCACGTGCCGCAGCCACGGCCTCGGCCACCGACTTGTTGATGTTCTTCTTCGAGTGCGACTCGGTCACCGACAGAAAGACCGCCGCCTCTTTCAGCCCCGCCGCCGCCGCGCGCTCGAGCCCCTTGAGGTTCGGCACCAGCGCGGTGAACGCCACGTCGTCGTGTTTGGGCAGCAGCGTCAGCAACTTCTCCGCATCGGCGAGCTGCGGAATCCACCTCGGCGAGAC
>JAACJQ010000181.1 GCA_016879935.1 Archangiaceae bacterium
GCGGCACGGGCCTCGGCGGTGGAATCGGCTTCGGCGGCGGTTGCGGTCTCGGAGGTGGCTTCGGCTCCGGTGCGGGCGCGGGCTTCGGAGGTGGCTTCGGCAGCATGCGCGGTGGCCGGAGCCTCGCGCCTGGGAACTCCTCCATCGGGTGCATGGGCTGTGCACCCGCGACGGCGGCGAGCAGCACCAGCGGGGTGACGAGGCCTCTCACGCGCCCAGCGACGTCAGCTGCCGCCGCGACATTCACCAGTCACGGCGCTCGACGCACCAGCATGAGTCGACGCTGGGTCGAGCTGCCCGTCAGCACGTACAGCCCGTCGACGCCTGCGGTGGGCACCGAGAAGTACCGCAGCGCCACTGGCGAAAACGGCTGCACCTCGGCAGGGTCGGTCGCGTTCGTGAGCAGAATCGTCTGCAGGGCGCCCGTCGCCACGTCGATTCGGTACACGTGCGGAGCCGTCGTCGAGGTCGCATAGAGAAACCCCGGCTCTCCGAACTCGAGCGCGTTCAGGTTGGGCAGCCCGTTCACCACTCGCGAGATGCTGCCGTCGCGGCTCTGGAGACGAAGAACACTCCCTCCGAAGCCCACCGTGCTTTGCGCCAGCAACGAGCCGTCGGCCGTCATCGCGACTTGATCAGACCACTGTCGCTCGGGAATGCCCGGAAACTGGGGAACGGGCACTCCCGCGTCCGACGCGGTCACGCTGAACTCGAGCACCGACGAGGTCGGGTGGCGCTGCGCGACCTCGAAGACGCGATCGCTCTGCCCAATCTGCAGGAAGTCGTAGTTCAAGAAGTCGGGCTCGACGCTCTGCGCGTCGATGATTCGCAGCGCACCCGTCGGTGTGCTCGAGACTCCGACGCGAAGGGTGGCCTCGCTCGTTCGCAGAGGAGAGGACAACAGCTGCTCGAGCCTCGCCCCCGAGGGCGTCACCACGACGCCGATGGTGCCGCCGAGCGTCGGGTCGTTCGGCGTGAAGATGGGGGTGGCCGCGCCCGGAAAACGCACGAGGCCCCTGCCGTGAATCGGCACCAGCACGCCTGCGTCGCTCACCGCCACCCGCACCGTCATCGCATCGACCGGGCTGTGAAGACGCAGCACCGGCGTCGACGGCGGCACGAAAGGCGCCGAGATGGCCACGTGCGTGCCGCTCACGACGCTGAACTCGGCCACCTGGGTGCCGCCGGCGTCGAGCTCGCTGAAGCGGTAGTGCAGCCGCCCCTGCGGAGAAATCGTCGAGAAGCTCGTCGCTCCGCGCTTGAGGCCCTGCGGCAGCGACGTCACGCAGAACCCCGAGGGGCTCGTGCACGGCGCTCCCAGGCCCGCGTTCGCGGGCGGCGCGATGGTGTACTGAAACTTCGCGCCCACCGCGGCTTCGATGAGCACGGTCGTCTCGCTCGTCACCGTCGTCTCGGTGTGCGCGACCGCGGGCTGCTGCGAGAAGCTGCCAGACGCCTGCCGCACCCACATGAGGCAGCTGTCGATGGTGACGCCGAAGTCGTCGAGCTTCGACTGGCTCGCGGGCAGCGTCACCTTCACCGGCTTCGCGAACGTCTGACCCGACGGCGAGAAGCGAAAGCCCGAGCCGACGAACGACGAGCCCGGCGCCAGCGTCACTTCGTCATCCATCGGCTCGACGTCGAACGTCACGGAGCTCGTCAGCGCGCCCGCGGGAATCTCGAGCGTGACGCCCAGCACCTCGTCCTTCAGCGTTCCACCTGCCGCACCGACGGCCGCAGGGAAGTTCGCCGTCGCGGGCGTGGCGGGAGCTCCGCAGGCGACTGCGAAGAGAAGGACGAGCAGGGGTGTCTGGCGCATACCCGCGCGTAGCAAGTCCGGCTCCAACAACTCAGCGAGGAGGGACGCGTCGCGGGTTGTCGGCTCCACCCGACAGCGTGTCGGCTCAGCCCGGCGTCACCATGAAGCTGAACGTTCCGTTCGACGCGAAGGGCTCGAGGATGACGTAGTAGGTGACGCCGCCGGTGAGCGCGACGGTGACGTCATCCACCGTCGACGAGCTGCCGATGCAGGTGCCGTCACAGGCGGTCGAAATCCAGAACACCACGTTGGTCGCGGTCGACTCGCGGAACCGGTAGTTGCCCGACGTCGCCGGCGTGAACGTGTACACGAGGTCGCCGTTGCTGAACGTCGAGATGGCGGCGCACGACGTGGGCAGCAGGTCGTCGACTGCTCCGAGGAAGTCGCCCGTCACCGGTACGTTGAGCGTCATCGGCGTCGGCGTCGCGCAGACGTCGTTGGCCGGCGTGGCCACGGGAGCGACGCCGATGGTGAAGTCTCCGACGGTGGTCGCGTTGATGCCGTCGACGTGCAGATAGGTGGTGGTGCCTGCGGCCGAGCGCATGGTGAACGGCAGCACCTGCTGGGAGTCGCCATCGAAGCAGGCCGACGGCACGCCGCACGTGAGCGCCGCCCAGATGCGGGGCGAGTAGCCGAGGCCCGCGGTGGTGGTGGTGACGCGGTAGTTGCCCGCCGATGGAGCGGTGAAGCTGTAGACGACGTCGACGGCCGGCACCTGGTACGGCGCGCACACCATCGACAGCGTGCCGGTGAAGTCGTTGTTCGCGCCGACGGTGGTGCCATTCACCGTCACGCCAGACGTCAACACCGTGGGCGACGCGCAGGTGTCGTTGGGCGGCACCACCAGTGGGTCGACGCGCACGGTGTACGTCGTCGCCGAGGCGTAGGGCTCGACGAAGAAGTACACCGGCACTCCGGCCGTGAGGGTGGCGGTGAGAATCTCGGGGTCGTCGACGGCCGTCGTGCACGAGTTGTCGCACGCGTTGGCGAGCCACATCACCACGTCGCTCGTCGACGTCTCGCGGAACACGTACTGGCCCGTCGTCGAAGGCGTGAACGAGAGCACCACCTCTCCGCGGCGCCGGTTGGTCTGGCTGCACGGCGCGTTCGGCCAGAAGTCGTTGACCGCGTTCACCAGCGAGCCCGTCACCGGCGTGCCCGCCGTCATCACCGTCGCGGCCGCGCAGGTGTCGTTCGTCGGCGGCGTCACCGACGTCACCTGCAGCGTGAAGGGCCCACCACCACCGGTGTCGGAGTCTGCGTGAATGAAGGTTGGCTGGCCGGCCGTCGCGCGCACCACGAAGCTCGTCGAGATGATCTCACTCGCCTGCGTGCACGAGGCCGCGACGCCGCACGACGCGCTCGTCCAGAAGCGGCCGGTGCCGCTCGTCATCACGCCGTTGACCAGGTACGTGCCGGTCGACGCCGGCGTGAAGGCGTAGACGACGTCGGGGCCCGCGACCGACGACGCGTTGCAGGCCGCCGACAGCGCTGCGCCGAAGGAGTCCGTCGCGCCCACCGTCGAACCGTTGACCGTGGCGCTGAGCGCGATGGGCAGCGCGCCCGAGCAGAGGTCTCCGTTGGGCGAGCAGGTGAAGCCGTTGCCCGCATAGCCCGGCGCACACGCACAGGTGCGGGAGCCCGCGGTGTTGGTGCACACGCCGCCCGCTGCCACCGACGCGCAGCCGCCGTTGTTCGTCGCGCACTCGTCGATGTCGGTGCAGACGAGGCCGGTGCCGGTGAAGCCGCTCGCGCA
>JAACJQ010000182.1 GCA_016879935.1 Archangiaceae bacterium
CGACGATCATCGCGTCGAGATCGTTGTTCAGCTGCTTGGCGATCTCGGGGCCGGTGCTCTCTTCGTGAGCCTTCGGGTTCGCCGGGTTCTCGAACTGGTTCACGTAGAAGGCGCCGGTCTCCTTCGCGATGCGCTGGGCGACGTCCTGGTAGTACTGCGGGTGGCCCTTGCCGACGTCGGAGCGGGTCATGACCACGTTCGCGCCCATCGCGCGCAGGTGCGCGATCTTCTCCTGGCTCATCTTGTCGGGGATGACGAGGGTGAGCTGGTAGCCCTTCACGGCCGCGACGAGCGCGAGGCCGAGGCCGGTGTTGCCGGCGGTCGCTTCGACGAGCTTCTGCTGGTTCGGGCCCACGAGGCCGGCCTCTTCGGCGGCGCGAATCATCGACAGGCCGATGCGATCTTTGATGCTGCCGCCAGGGTTGTGCGACTCGAGCTTCAAGAAGAGCTCACACGGCCCGGTGTCGAGGCGGGTGACTTTGAGCATCGGGGTGTTGCCGATGAGTTCGATGGGCGTCGACGGCGGGCTGAGCGTGGTGGGCATGGCGCGCGCACCCTACCGCCGCGACGACACGGTGGGGGCCTCGTCGTTCACGAGCGGGGCGAAGCCTCCACCTTGTTGGATGCCCTCCGTCGAACCCCTCAGGCAGCGCTGCGACCGGCCGGTGAAGGTCGTGCGAGCACGGCCTCCATCAGCGAACGATCGGGCGCCACCGAGAGGGCTTCTTCGCGCTCGAGCAGCCCCGCCGAGACCAGCTCGGAAAGACCCAACTCCAGCGTGCGTGTCCGCAACGACGGAAACGCCGACACCTGTCCGTCCGCGACGGCAGAGCGGACGGAAGCGACGCCTGGCAGCAGCTCCCAGGCGAGTGACTTGCCACCTTCGGTGTTGCGCGCGAGCACCTGCGCGAACACGCCCCGCAGCGTCTGCCCGAGCTGCCACCGCGCGGCCGGGTTGCCCTGCGTGAGGTGAACCAATTTCTCTGCGGCCTGTGAGGCGCCGCGTGCGTGCATCGAGCCGACGACGAGCTTGCCGCGCTCAGCGAGCGTGAGCGCTTCACGCAGCACGTCGGCCGAGTCGAGCTCGCTCACCATCACCACATCGACGTCGTCATGAATCGCGTCGCGCAGCCCCTGAGCGAACGAGCCGACGTGCGCGCCGACCTCGAGCTGGCTGAGCGGCCCGGGGCCAGGTGTGAGCACGTACTCGATGGGCGACTCGAGCGACCACACCGAGACGGGCCGCTGCGAGACGACGGTCTGAATCACGCTCGCGAGCGAGGTGGTGACGCCGTTGCCGGGCGGGCCTGCGAGCACCCACAGACCGCTGCCGGCCATGGCCTGCACGAGCTCTTGCGGCAGCCCGAGCGAGGCGATCGACGGCACGGCGCGCGGCAGGTGCCGCACGACGATGGAGAGGCCCGAGCGCGACTGCTGCGCGGCGACGTGGAACACCGAGCTGTCGGTGACGTGCGAGAAGTCGACGCGGGTCGTCTCGCGGAAGGCCTCGCGCAGGGCGACGGGCGCGATGGAGTCGAGCTCTTCCTGGAGCTGCTGATCAGAGAAGGCGATGGCCTGCACCGGAATGAGGTGGCCGTCGACACGCAGCAGCGCGGCTCCACCCGACGAGAGGTGCAGGTGCGTGGCGCGGCGAGCTTCCATCTCGGTCATCAGCGCACGCAGCGCGAAACGGGTGGTCGGGCTGGTCGTCGCGAGATCGGGCGGTGGCGGGCCGAGCTGACCGATCTGGCCACCGTTGATGGGCACCAGCGTGGGGGGGCCCTTCTTCACGGCGCGCGCGGTCACGCGAAGATCGTCACCGCTCAGCGTCATGTGCACGTGAACGATGCCGAACGCAGTCTCGTGCTGGAACTCGACGGGTACGCCCGAGAGCAGCTGCGTCGAGAGCGTCTTCGGCACGACGTCGGCGAACAGGAGAAGGATCTGCCCGCTCGAGAGCGGTGAGCGGAACACCGGGAACGGCGCGGAGCCCTCCTGCTCGAACACGCCGGTGGTGCCGGAATCGAGGGCGAGCACGCTGCCAGCGTTCACGAAGAGGTACTCGAAGAGCTGGTTCAGCCGAGCCATGGCGCGTGGCTGTGCACACGGGGTGCCCGGGTGGATCAGGTGGAGGTGCGCCTGTTTGCCCACCAGCGGGTCGGGTCGAACTGGACACAGGGGTCAGGCCAGACCGTCACCGCACCGGCATCGCGCCCATCGGAACCGCGCCGGGTTGAACGGCCGGAGACGGCATTCCAGGCACGGCGCCGATCATGTCTCGCACGCGGCGCTGACGAATCTCGAGAATGTCGAGCCGCTCGACCAGCGTTCGACGCTCCTTCGTGGTGACCTTGCTCTCGCGAAACGACAGCTCGGCGAGGCGCTCTTTCACGGCGGCGATCTCGTCGTCGAGCACCACGGGCTGCACGTTGCGGTGCTCCCGACCGGTGCGGTTCTCGGTGCCAATGCCCACCGGCGTCACCTTCGTCACGATGACCGGCCCGCCCGGCTTCGTGCGCGTCACCTCGAGCCCGAGCAACAGGCCATCGCGCTTCGTGCCGTCGGCGACGTTGTAGTCCTGGTTCGAGACGAGGTTGCCGAGCGAGTACGCGACGACGCCGACTCGACCATCCCTCAAGCGCTGCGGCACGACAGGTTGCAGCACATGCGGGTGGGAGCCGATCACCACCAGGGCCCCGGCGTCGAGCATGCCGCGCGTGAGCTCACGGTCGTAGCTCATCGGTTCGTGCACGTACTCCGCGCCCCAGTGAATGCTGACGATGACCGCGTCGACCGTCTTCGCCGTCTCGCGAATGTGCGCGAAGAACTCGTCGAAGGTTCGACCTCCGCCAATGGGCTCTTCGAGGTACGGCACGACCGGCACGTGAGGGTCGCCCGGCCCGCCCTTGTTGTGGAACTTGTTCAGCCACCGGCTCACCGCGATGACCGCGATGCGCACGCCATTCTTCTCGAGAATGAGCGGCCTCCACGCTTCGGCTTCGGTTCTTCCCGCGCCCGCCGTCAGCAGCCCGGCCGCGTCGAGCTCGTCGCGCGTCGAGGTGATGCCCTCGGGGTGCATGTCGAGGCAGTGGTTGTTCGCGAACGTCGCCACGTCGACGCCCGAAGACTTCAGCCCCGCGAGCAGCGCCGGCGGCGCGTTGAACAACATCTCCTTCACTTCCTTCTGCTCCTCGCGCGTGACCGGCGTCTCGAGGTTGACGATCGCGAAGTCGTACGCACGGAACACCGGCGACAGCGGGCCGAACACGTGGCCCCAGCCGGAGTCGTTGAGTGGCGTGCCATCTTTCGCGAAGCGCGCGTGCTTCTCGGCGACCTTCTTCACGGGCTCGTGCGGAATGACGTCGCCACCGAAGATCAACGTGACCTTCTGCGGAGCGGGCGCCGCGGTCAGGCTGATCAGCAACAGGCTTGTGGCGGCGAGCGACATCGACCGGCCGAGTATGGATCAGCGGCGACGTTCGATCGAACGAACGGCCAGGTCAGAACGGCGCTTTCGCTTCGACCACCACGCGCGCTCCGGTGGCCGGGTGCGTGAACTCGAGCCGCTCGGCGTGGAGGAGCAGCCGACGATCGGGGCGCCCATAGAGGCGATCTCCCACGATGGGCAGCCCGAGCCCTTGCGCATGGGCCGAGTGAACTCGCAGCTGATGCGTTCGCCCCGTCGTCGGGAAGAAGTGCACGCGGGTTCGTCCATTTGCGCGCTCGAGCACCTGAAAGTGCGTCTCGGCCGGCTTGCCGTGCTCGAAGTCGACGAGCTGACGAGGCCGCTGCTCGAGGTCGACGCGCAACGGGAGCGAGACGTCGCCAGCGTCGCGCTCGAGCACGCCGTCGAGCACCGCGACGTAGCGCTTGTGCACCGAGCGCTCGATGAACTGCGCCTGGAGCGTGACGTAGGTGGGCTCATCCAACGCGACGAGCAACAGCCCCGAGGTCTCGACGTCGAGGCGGTGCACGAGCATCGCGTTGGGGAAGCGCTCCTGCATGCGCGCGAGGACGGAGTCGGTCACGCTCACATCCGTTCCCGGCACCGAGAGCAGTCCTTCGGGTTTGTTCACCACCACGAAGTGCGGGTCTTCGTGAACGACCTCGAGTTCGTGTGACCGCAGCGCGCCCGGCTGAAAGCGACGCGACGGCGCCACGTCGAGGCCTTCGAGCAGGAACGGGAGCAGCGGCCCTCACTTGTCCTTGCACGCGGGGAACAGCGAACCCTCGACACGCCCACCACCGGGAGGAGGCGCGCCCCACCAGAACTCGGCGAGCCCCAGCGGCGTGAACCCGTTTCGCAACGCCCAGGTGATCAGCTTCGGCGCTGCACAGTCTCCAGTGCCCGAAGAGGGAATCGTCGGCTCGAACAACGCACGCAACGAGCGCTGCTGCCCCCGCCCATTCACGAAGAGATACGTGTCGTAGATCTGCCACGACACGACCTGCGAGACGATGCGGCGCAGGCGCTCGAGGGCATTCAATCGTCGCGCATCACGGCGGAGGAGTTCGTCGATCGCCTCGCGCTCCGCCTTGAACGAACGCTTCGTCTGCTGAAGCTCGGTGTCGTCAGCCTGGCTTCGACGGTCGAGCGCGCGCATCGCTTCGGGCGTGTCCTTCCCTTCCCGCTTGAGCTCGTCGCGCTCACGGTGGCGTTCGAGGCGTCGCGCTTCGTGAACACGTTTCAGCTCGGCGCGCGTGGCTTCGTGCGCTTCGTCGAGCGTTCGTTTCGCGGCGTGCAGCTCGGCGCGCTCTGCCGAATCACGAAACGCCTCGTAGCGAGCGGTGAGGTGTTTCACGACGCGTTCGCCTCGCGGCTCCAGCTCGGCACGCGCGGCGCGATCGAACACCGGAGGAACCCAGCCCTCGACATCCCACCGTTGCTTGAGCTGCCCCGAGAACGCCTTCACGAACCCGACGCGCCCCTCAGGCGAGCGCACGACCAACACGCCGAACATCTTTCCGCCGTCAGCGCCGTGCAGAATCGACACCGGAAGGCCCGGGCCAATCGTGCCGTCACGCAACTGTTGCATGACGTGATCGATCGCACGGCGGACGACGGCATTTGGTTCACCAACGTCGAAGGGACTGTTGAGGCGCGCAGGAAGTTCGTCGCTCGACGGCTGCGGCTCGAACCAATTGATCACCCCTGCCCTATAGCGCGGGTGGTGCTCGCGCATATCGGCGCTACGCTGTGCGCGGGGAGGCAGCCATGAGTTCTCGATTGGTCGGCGCGGGGTTGGTCTTCGCGGTGATCGTCTCGTGCGGGGGTGGAGAAGGCACGGACGGCGGAACAGGTGGCGGCGCGGGCGGCGGGAGCACCGCGGGTGGAACGTCAGGCGGCTCGGTCGCGGGCGGAACGGCAGGCGGTTCGGTCGCAGGTGGAACGGCAGGCGGTTCAGTCGCAGGTGGAACAGCAGGCAGTTCAGTCGCAGGTGGAACGGCAGGCGGTTCAGTCGCAGGTGGAACGGCAGGCGGTTCAGTCGCAGGTGGAACGGCAGGCGGCTCCATCGCGGGCGGAACGGCAGGCGGCTCCACCGCAGGCGGAACGGCAGGCGGCTCCATCGCGGGTGGAACGGCAGGCGGTTCGGTCGCGGGTGGAACAGCAGGCGGCTCCATCGCGGGTGGAAGTGCCGGTGGAACGATCGACGCCGGAGCGCCCGACGCGGGCTGCGGCTGCGGTACTCGGCAATGTCTCTCCGACGGAGGCTGTGCCGACTGCCTCACCAACTTGCACTGCAACGCGGCCACGCCCTTCTGCGACACGACCCGAAACCTCTGCGTGCAATGCCAGACCACGAACGACACCTGCGACGCGGGCACGTATTGCTCCACGCAAGGCGCGTGCGTTCGCGGCTGTCGCACGGGCTCCGACTGCCGCAGCGGCCTCTGTCTTCCCAGCCACGACTGCGTCACCTGCACGAGCGACTCCGAGTGCGACACCTCACGCAACTGCGGCTCGGGAGTATGCAACGCGCCGTGCACCATTCCCGCGAACTGCACGACCCCGGGCTTCACCTGCTGCGACGCCCACTGCGTCGATCCATCCCGCGACCCCTCGCACTGCGGCATGTGCAACCAGGCCTGCGCGAGCGAATCGTTCTGCGGAAACGCCTCGTGCCGAACCGGAGTGCTCTCGAACGTCTGCCAGGTGAGCCGCTCGCTCGCGCTGCTCGACGGGCTGCGTGAAGACGATGACGCCGGGCTCTCGATGGCGAACGCGCTCGCGGCCTCGTGTCCTCCCACCGTCACCGCCTCGGCGACGCGTCAGCTCGACTCAGGCGTGCTCGACGCCGTCACGGGAGAACCGATTCTCACTGGCCCGATGCTCTGCGTGGGCGGCGGCTCGTTCTTCCAGCGCTCCATCGGCTGGCTCGAGACGGTGAACCTCGCGCCGGTGCGCGACACGAGCACCTCGACCCAGTACCAGCTGACGCTGCGTGACGGTGGTGTGGTGGCGACGGGAGCCGCTTCGACCCTGGGGCCCACCCACGACATCTTCGTGATTCAGCTCGCGCGCACGCCGATCGGCTCGGTCGTGCTGAACACGGGCGGCTTCTACGGAGAAGGCACGACGGCCGGAGCCTGGTACTTCCAGAACGTGCTGCTGCCCATGCGGGCCTCGCTCACCTCGGGTTGGTACGTCGTGGAGTGGACCGACGGCAACGCCAACGGCCCCGACATGAGCGACACGTTCACGCAGCTCGCGCCGTAACCCCGCGGGACAGCCCGGCTTCCACGAGAATCTGCGCGTCGTTCGAACCTTTTTCCGCGCGCGGTTCCTTCGTCTCGTCACCACCAACCTCACGGGAGCCGGACACATGGGAACGTTCATCGAAGAAGGCGGCGCAGGCATGATTCCGACGATGCTCTTCGGCTTCGCGCTCGTCGCCTCGGCCGTCATGTCGATCTCGCAGCCCGAGCGGCGCTGGCTCACCTTCGTGTTCGGCGCACTCACCTTCTCGAGCGGCCTGCTGGGCACCGCGATGGGCCTCATCAACACCATGCGCTACGTCGCGAAGACGACGGCCGCGGAGCAGCTCCCCATCGGAGCCACCGGCATCGCCGAGTCGCTCAACAACCTGGTGCTCTCGAACGTCATCATCGTCATCGCGTGCCTCATCTCGGCCGTGGCGGCGTTCAAACACTCCAAGCCCGCGCCGCGCGCCGCCTGAGTTCCACCGTGTTCGAGCGCTCCGACGAGACGCTGTACCGCGCGCTGGTGGATGGCGACCTGCGCGCGTTCGACGTGCTGTACGAGCGGTACGAGGCGCCGCTCTTCGGCTTCCTGCGGCGACAGCTGAACGACGCGACCGAGGCCGAAGACGTGCTGCACGAAGCGTTCATGGCAGTGCTGCGTGAACGTGACGCCGGCAAGAGCGCGCGCAGCTTCAAGGCGTGGCTCTTTCAGGTGGCGCGGCACCTGTGCCTCAACCGGGTACGCACGAGGCAGCGGTCGGCGAAGGCGAGCGACGGCGTGGCGGTGTTGATGGAGGTCGCCGAGCTGAGCGCCCAACCCGAGCAGGTGCTGCAGCATCGTCAGACGGCCGAGGCGCTCAAGGTGGCGGTGTCGAAGCTGCCGCCGTCGCTGAGCGAGCTGTACCACCTGCGCGCGGGTGGCCTGTCGTACGAAGAGCTCTCCGACGTGCTGGGCGTTCCGCTCGGCACCGTGAAGTCGCGAATGCACGAGCTGGTGAAGCGCTTGAAGGAAGAGGTGGCCGCGTGAGCTGCGAGACGATTCGGAACGAGCTGGTCGGTTTTCACTTCGGCATCATCGACGACGGGCCACGAGGCGAGGTCGAGCGACACCTCGTCACCTGCGCGGCGTGCCTGGGCGAGTACCTGTCGGTGAAGCGAGACGTCGAGCTGTCGGCCTCGGTCGAAGCGCGCCCGCGGGCACAGGTGAAGTCGAAGCTGCGCGCGGCGATGGCGCAAGAGCTCGGCCTCGTCGCGGGCCCGCCCTCGTGGTGGCAGCGGCCGCTGGCGTATGGGCTGGCCGCCGCAGCGGTCGTCGTCGCGATGGTGACGATGCAGACCGTCGCGAAGGCCGAGCCTACGGCGCCGGTCGGCGTCACGCGCACGAAGGAGCGGTCAGAGACCATTCGGCAGTGACACGTGTTCATTCGCCGGCCACGGCGTCGCGGTGCGGGTCGCGAGCACGATGGCGTCTCCAACGAGCGGCGCGAGCAGGTAGCGGCGCTGCGTGAGACCGATGCTGGTGCCGATCACCTCTGCGGGAACGAGCAGCTGCTGGAGCCGCTCGTCGTTCGAGAAGTACGCCGCACTTGCGAGCGCGAACCCGGTCGCTGCCGGCGAGAGCCCGAACACCAACGGCCCCGAGTCGACGTCTCCTCCGCGGTCGACGTCGCGGGGCCACTCGCGAATCGCGAAGCCACCGAACGGGAGCTCGACCCCGAACTCTCGGAAGAGCGCCGAGCTCTGAGCCCGCGCGAAGTCTTCGTCGATGAAGGTGAGGAAGTACGCCATCCACCCCGCGCCGCTGCCCCGCCCCGGCTGCCCGGGCGCGAACACGAGCACGCCGGTCTTCGGGTCGAGCCGCTCGCGTCGCATGACGTCGAGGAAGCGCGTGATGGTCTTGCGCGACGTCGACTCACCACGGCAGCGATCGAGCAGCGACAACCCCGCGATGGCGACGACGTTGTCTGGCACGTACGTCTCGGCCGGGTACGTCTCGAGGAGCGCGGTGGGGCTCGCATCGAAACGCCGTCGCAGCGCGCGGGCCACCGGCTGCGCGAGCGCGTGCTCCCCGTTGCCGATGAGACACGACGCACCCAGCGCCCACGCGAGATGGCCGAGGTACCCGACGTGGCCGTGAGGCCCGTCGAGTGAGGTGAGCGCGTCTTCGCGCCACTTCGAGCGATCGAACGCGCGCACGTCGTCTTTCAGCATCGAGGCCACCCAGCGCTTCACCTCGGCGCGACGCAGCGGCGCCTGGTCGGGGTGACGGAACGCGAGGTTCGTCGCCGCGGCGATCGAGAACGAGTGCTCGACCAGCAGCCACTCGCCATCGAAGGGCGGGCCGGGCGCGAGGCCGGGGAGCGAGCCCTCGTCGAGGCGTGAAGCGAGGTACCCGAGCCGCGCTCCTTCATCGGAGGCGCGCAGGCCAAACCCGCAGGCCACCACCTTCGCCGCAACGACCGCGAGCAACACCTTCATGACCCGGCGACGCATTCGACGACGGTAGGGCGCGCAGCCCGCCGCCGAAGCGCCTCGAGCGCGAGCGGTCGGCGGCCGATGGTGAACGGTCGCTGCGGGTGGCAGCAGGCGCGGCGGTCTGGTACGCGCGGCCTGTGACGAAAGCACTTCCCCGCGGGGTTCTCGTCGCGTTCGAAGGCATCGACGGCTCCGGCAAGTCGACGCAGGCGACGCTGCTGTCCGACTGGGCGACCCAGCACGGCCTCGAGACCGTGCGCACGCGCGAACCGACGAACGGGCCGTGGGGCATGAAGGTGCGCGAGTCGAAGGTGAGCGGCCGGCTGTCGCCCGAAGAAGAGCTGCACTGCTTTCTCGAAGATCGACGCGAACACGTCGCCACGCTGATCGCGCCTGCGCTCGCTCGCGGCGCCATCGTCATCATCGATCGCTACTACTACTCGACGGCTGCCTATCAGGGTGCGCGCGGGCACGACCCGCTGGCGCTCATCGCGAAGAACCGCGAGTTCGCCCCGAAGCCCGACGTGGTGTTCCTGATGGACTTCGACCCGAAGCTCGGCGTCGACCGCATCAACGCTCGCGGCGCGCAAGACACCTTCGAGTCGTTGCCGCAGCTCACGAAGTCACGGGAGATCTTCCTCTCGCTGAACGAGCCGCACATCGTGAAGCTCGACGCGAAGAAGCCGCCAGCCGAGCTGCACGAGTCGGTGCTCTTCCACCTGCTCCACGGCCCGCTGAAGGACTCGGCGAAGCCACTGCACCTCGACGAGCCGCCCGAAGACCCGAAACTGCGCACGCGGTGACGTCAGGGCCCCGCGTCGGCGGCTCCGGCGTCGCGCGCCTTCCACCCGAGATCGGTCGACGACTCGTCGATGAGCGCGGGAATCACGGCCTCGAGCAAATCAGCCGGAGCGGGACCGCTCGCGTGCACGAACCAGCTGCCACGCAGCCCGCCACCGGGCAGCTTCGTCACCCGCAGGGTGCCGCGCATCTGCTCCCGCGCCGCGTCGACCGAGAGCTGCACCGTCACGCCCTGCCCCTTCACCCCGCCGTCGGCGCCTTCGTCGGCGAGCTCGAGCTCGAACTTCGACAGCTCGGCGTGCAGCAGCTCGATCGCCCGGGGCTCGAGCTCGGTGTACTCGTCAGACAGCCGCACGGGCGCGACCGCGACGAACGGCGTCACAGGAGCTCCCGCAACGGGCGGCTCGGCCTTCACCACCTTCTTCTTCGGAGCCGCGAGCCCAACCACGGAACACAGCACCACGAGCACGAGGACCTGACGCATTGGCGAAAGTCTCAGCGACTCAACCGCTGGCGCCCAATGTGGGAATCGTCGCCCTCTGCAGAATCCGTCGCCACTGAACGCACGACCGGACCCAGCGTCGTCGCAGAAGGGTCGGCGGTGAAGCTCACTCCGGGAGCGTGGCGCGAAGGCCGTCGAGCAGCGCGTGGATGAACGCGAGGTCTCTCTCGTTCGGCCGTGACATCTGGTGCCGCAGCACGCGCTGCACGAAGAAGAGGCAGCCGCGCAGCTCGTCAGGGGTCGAAGGCACGGTGCCGCTCCTTCGGTGCTCCGCCGTCAGGTCGCCCAGCCGATTGCCGAACCGGGCATACCCGTCGAAGGTGAGCGCGAAGGCCTCGAGCTGCGCCCAGGTCGCGCTCCGGCCGGGTACCTGCGCGCGCTTCAGCTGGGCGGTGTCGATCAGTTGCACGTGAGCCGGCTCGAATAGCTGCCGACCGGGCTGGCTCCCGAGCCCGAGTAGTAGAGCCGCGAGAACGGTGCCCACGCCGCGAGCCCGAACTTGTTGCCCGGCCGACAGTCGACGTCGACGCCGCACGCCCCGCTGGTGACGGGCACCTCGACCGTGCTGCTGAACGGCGACCGCGAGCCGGTGAGATCGGTGAAGCGCGTCATCACCTGGCGCTTGAGGCCCGAGGCATCGACGACGAAGCGATGCGCGGCGAAGAAGAGCTGCGTCGACGACGGCGTCACCCGGGGCCGCGTGATGGAGTCGACCCCGTTCTCGGTCGCGTACGCGAGCCACGCGTAGCCCCACGACCAGTACGGCGAACCCGACACGGGCACCACGCGTGTGCCAAAGGTGAGATCGGCGTTGGCCGGCGTCGCCCCCGAGTCCTTCGTGACGTACGCGACGACCCACGGGCTCTTGCCGCTGGGCGCCGGGTAGTACGAGACGTCGGGCTCGCTCATCACGCGCGGCGACGAGACCGTGTACACGACCTCTTCGGCCGCCCACTTGCCGGTGCCGTCTTCGTTCACCTCGAAGAAGTTCAGGCTCTGCCCGGTCGTGAGGTAGCTGATGCCCACCTTTCGCAGCGCGCTCGAGCACGTCTGCGTCGCGCTCCAGTCGTTGACGTCGGAGTCGGCGCCCACGCCCGTCGGCATCGTCGCGCTCGGAGAGATGGTGCACGCCCCGCCGCAGGCATTGGTGTTCACGATGCTGTACGGCACGGCGCTGCCATCACCGTCGATGCGGTAGCGGGCCAGGCGCACGCCGTTGTTTGCGGCTCCACCCGTCTGACGCCACACGACGACCACCTGCCGGCCGCTCGCACGCACGACCTTGAGCGAGTCGATGGTGCCGCCGGTGCCCGCGTTGAACTGACTGTAGAGGAACTTGCGCGTCGCCCCGGTCGCGGCCGAGACGTAGAACAGGTCGATCTCGGGGCTGAAGCCGTAGGCGCCTGCCACCACGAAGCCGTCGCCCGCCTGAGCCAGCGCGATCTCGTTGTAGGTGAGCGAGGTGAACTGGGTGACGGTGCCGCTGGGCACGCCCTGCGTGTCGAGGGCTTGATAGGCGATGCCACCCGTACCGCTCGCCATCACCATCGCGCCGCCCACGAGCGCGTCGGTGCCGGTGCCTTCGCCGCCGCGGCAGCCGGCCGCCGAGTAGAAGTACGGGGCCACCTCGATGTCCTGCCACGCGGTGGTGCTGACGTTCACCGTGCTCACGAGGAACGGCTCGTCGGTCACGCCGTCACAGTCGTTGTCGAGGCCATCGCACGCCGAGGCCGTCGGAGCGCCCGCATCGACGCTGCACGTGGTGCCCGTCTGTGCTGCGTTGCAGATGACGCTGCCGCTGCGCAGACAGACGCCGACGCCGGCCGAGCAGCTCGTGCCGAGCGTGGGGAACGGGTCGTCGACGCCGCCGACGCAGTCATCGTCGAGGCCATTGCAGCGCTCGGGTGACGGCGCGGTGTTGCGCACGCACGTGACGCTCCCCGAGACACACGTCTGCGTGCCGGCGTTGCACACGCCTGGCTGCCCGGTGAGGCACGCCGCGCCGCCGCCCGGGTTGCCTTCGTCCGTCTGGCCGTTGCAGTCGTCGTCGGTGTTGTTGCACGTCTCGGCGACGCCCGGCCGAATCGCGCCGCTGCCGTCGTTGCAGTCGAGGTTGTTGGTGACGCGACCGGTGACGGTGCCACACGAGGCCTGCGCCTGACCGGTCGCCTGGCCGTAGCCGTCGCCGTCTGCATCGGGCCACCAGTTCTGGGTCGGCAGCAGCTCGTCGGTCAGCCCGTCGCAGTCGTCGTCGGTCAGGTTGCAGATCTCGGTCGCGCCGGGCCGAATCGCGGGGGCGACGTCGTTGCAGTCGGTGTCGTTGGTGACGTACCCCGAGAGCGGTGCGCACCGCGACTGGCCGGCCGACATGCGCGCGCCGAAACCGTCGGAGTCCTGGTCGCGGTAGTAGGTGAGAAAGGTGAGGCCCTCGTCGGCCGTGGTGTTGCAGTTGTCGTCGAGGCCGTTGCACACCTCGGTCGCCATGGGCCTGATGGCCGGGTTCGCGTCGTTGCAGTCGCCCGCGTTCGTCACCCAGCCGGAGATGGGCGAGCACGAGTTCTGCGGCGTCGAGCCGGCCTGGCCATAGCCGTCGGAATCACCGTCGACCCAGTAGTTCTGCGCCATCGCGCCGTTGTCGACGAGCATGTCGCAGTTGTCGTCGAGCCCGTTGCACACCTCGACCGCGCCCGGGCGAATGCTGGCGTTGAGGTCGTTGCAGTCGTCGCTCGACGAGACGTGGCCAGCCGGGGCGTTGCAGCGGAGCACGGCCTGCGAGCCCAGGCGGCCACGGCCATCGCCGTCTCCGTCGGGGTACCAGCTCTGCGTGGCGAGGCCTTCGTCGATGCCGCCGACGCAGTTGTCGTCGAGCTGGTTGCAGGTCTCGGCCACTCCAGGGCGAATCGCCGAGTTGCCGTCGTTGCAGTCGGTCGCGTTCGTCACGCGGCCTGCGACCGGGAGACAGGCACGCTGCGCGGTGGAGCCGGCCTGACCGTAGCCGTCACCGTCGCCATCGACGTAGTAGTCGGAGAACGTGAGGCCATCGTCGGGCGTGCCGTCGCAGTCGTCGTCGCTGCCGTTGCACCGCTCTGGCGCGCCCGGCTTCACGGTGGAGTCGCCGTCGTTGCAATCGTTCGCGTTGGTGACGCGCCCGGCGACGCTCTGACACGCGCTGAGCGCAGCGCCGGTGCCGAAACCATCACCGTCCATGTCGGCGTAGTACGCGGTGAAGGTGAGGCCATCGTCGGGCGTGCCGTCGCAGTCGTCGTCGTTGCCGTTGCAGCGCTCGGGGGCGCCGGGCTTCACGGTCGGGTCGGCGTCGTTGCAGTCGCTACCGTTGGTGACGCGGCCTGCCTGCACGGTGCACGAGCTCACGCCAGTGCCCATCGCGCCGAAGCCGTCTCCGTCACCGTCGACGAAGTACGTCGTGAAGCTCAGGTTATCGTCGCGCTGACCGTCGCAGTTGTCGTCGGTGCCGTTGCAGGTCTCGGGAGCGCCTGGCTTCACCGACGCGTTGCCGTCGTTGCAGTCGGCGTCGTTGGTGACCTTGCCGGCGATTGGCGCGCAGCTCGACTCGGGCCCACTGCCAGAGGAGCCGAAGCCGTCGCCATCGACGTCGACGTAGTAGCTCTGAAAGGTGATGCCGTTGTCGACCTGCCCGTCGCAGTTGTCGTCGACGCGGTTGCACAGCTCGCTCGCGCCGGGCTTCACGGTGGGGTTCGCGTCGTTGCAGTCGCTGCGGTTCGGCACGCGGCCCATCACCATCGACTCGCACGCGCTCACCGGCGTGGCCGTCGCGTTGCCGAAGCCGTCTCCATCGGCGTCTGGGTAGAAGTCCTGGAACGGGAGGCCGTTGTCGATGGCACCGTCGCAGTCGTCGTCGGTGGCGTTGCACGTCTCGGCCGCGCCGGGGCGCACGTTCGGGTTGGCGTCGTTGCAGTCGCCCATCGACGTCACGGTGCCCTCGGGCGGCGCCTTGCACCCCTCGCCGACACGCATCGAGCCGACGCCGTCGTGGTCGTCGTCCTTGAAGAAGCTCGTGCGCGGCAAGCCTTCGTCGATCTCTCCGTCGCAGTCTTCGTCGAGGTCGTTGCAGAGCTCCGAGGCGCCCGGGTACGAGAGCGGGTCGTTGTCGTGGCAGTCGACGACGGGCTCGCTGCCACAGCTGCCCGTACCGGGAATGCCGTCACCGTCGGCGTCGAGGCACGAGACGACAGGCAGCGGAGGGCCTGCGTCGACCGCATTCATGATGCGGCTCTCGCGGCCACAGGCGCCGGCGATCAGCGCGACGACGACGAGGAATGAACGACGCTGCTGCATGGTGCTCCGACGGCCGGCCCCTTGTGTTGCTGCGGCCCTTAACGCACCCCGGCGAAGGGGCGCAAATGCGTGTCGCGTCGCACTGAAACCTGCGGGCGATACCTTCGTCGCCAAATGGGAAAGCGGAGCGCCATGCGCGGGGACGGTGTGGAGGGCTCGGACCAACCGACGTCTCGAGCAGCGCCGACGGACAGGGCACTCCCGCGAAGACGGCTCCTGAAGGCGTGCGGCCGCGTGAGCGCGTCTGAACGCGCTGCAGGAGCGCATCGCGGCGGCGATGCTGGCGGTGCCGCAGCCGACGCCGATGACGCAGGCCGATGAGACGAAGCCGGAATCGCGCCGTCGCTCCGCTCCAACCGGCAACGTTCGCTCGCGAAGGCGAAGGCGAGCTCGAACAGAAACCGAAAACGTCAGACGAAGCCGAAAGCGAGCCCGCTGCAGGAACCGACGCGCGAGCAACGGAGCCAGGGAGCCCGCTCCCGTCAGCTCAGCGCCCTTCGGGCCACGCGCACCGAGGCGGCACACGACGGCGCCGCCAACCGACGCGCGAGCAACGGAGCCAGGGAGCCAGACCGCTCCCGTCAGCTCAACGCCTTTCGGGCCTCGCGCACCGAGAGCGGGCTCAAGCGCCCTTCCCACTTCGTGAGCCAGCGGCGCGCGCAGGCCGACCGACGCGCGAGCAACGGAGCCAGACCGCTCCCGTCAGCTCAGCGCCTTTCGGGCCTCGCGCACCGAGAGCGGGCTCAAGCGCCCTTCCCACTTCGTGAGCCAGCGGCGCACGACGGCGGGGTATTTTCGTCCCACCGAGCGCATCGCCCAGCCGATGCCCTTGCGCAGGAAGAAGTCCTTCCCGTCGACGGCGTGTTCGATGGCGTGCTCCAGCACGTCGAGGTCGGTCTCTTCACCGCGCACGACCTGACACACGAGCGCCGAGCGCTTGAGCCACAGCTCGTCTGACTCGGCCCATCGGCGCAGCACCTTCGCCATCGCCTTCGGGTCGTTCTCGAGCATCACGCCCACGACGTGCGCCGAGAGCTCGTCGACCAGGTCCCACCAGGCGCCCGAACGAATCAGCGTCTCGAGCAGCGGAGCGGCCTTCGCGGTGAGCAACGCACGGTGTGGTTTCAGGCGGAGAATGTTGAGGGCGACGAAGCGTTCTTCGCGAAACTCGGCGGCGAACCAGAGCTGCTCGACGAGCTTCGACAGGGTCGACAGATCGTCACACGGCGCCGTGCCGAAGAGCGTCTTCGCGAGCCTGCGCGCGACGGGCACCTGCACACCGAGGCACGGCAGCTCGGACTTCAAGTACGCGCGCATACCCTCGGCCTTGTCGGGCCTCGCGTGTTCTCGGAGCGCGGCGCGAACCGCCTTCGGGCCAGGGCGCGGCATCAGAGCTCGAGCAGCTTCATCTTGTTCTTCGCCGCCTTCGCCATCTTGCCCTTGCCCTTCGTCGACAACTGCTCGAGCACCTCGGCGCCGACGTTCTTGAGCTCGAACTGTGGCTTCTCGGCGAAGTGCACGCCCACGTAGTAGCGGGCCTCGTCCGAGAGCGTCTTCGCCTTCATCACTGCGTCGGCCACCGCGAAGCCTTCTGCGTGCAGCTTCTCGAGCTCGGCCAGTGACGGGTCGCGCTGCCGGGCGCGCGGGTGCGGGTCGAGCGAGTGGTGGAGGAGCTGCTGCACGACGACGCCGAAACGGTCGTCGGCCGTGGCGACCGTGGAGCGCCCGAGCATGTGCCCGATGGCCTCGGCGCGGGCCGGGTCTTTCTTGCCGAGCGCCTTCGCCTTGTCGCGCAGCAGGTCGGCCCAGCCTTCGGGGTCGACGGCGCGAACGGGCTCGAGCTGTTTGCGGGCCACGGCGAGCGCATCGCCCAGGTTCTTCCCACCGGCGTCGAGCAGGCGCTTCACGTCCTTCTTCGAGAGCTTCTGCGCCAGCGGCGAGAGAATGTCGGCGAGCACCTGGGCGCCCGCTTCTTCGTCGGCGTCGGCGAGGGCCTCGGCGAGCAGCGACTCTCCGCCCTCGAGCGCGACGACGATCTTCGCGGCGGCCTCGGCGCGGGCTCGGTCTTTCGAGCGGGCCACGGGCAGCAGCGTCTTCGCGGCGAGCTTTCCGGCGGCGCCCTTCTGCGAGATGGCGAGCTCTCCGAGGTGGCCGATGGCCCAGAGCGAGACGGCCGCGTCTTTCGAGGCGCAGAGCTCGGCCAGCTCGTCGGCGAACTCGACGCCGATCTTCAAGACGGTGAGCGAGTCGCGGGCGCCACGCGCCACGTGCACGTTCTCGTCTTCGAGCAGGTCCATCAGCTTGCGCAGCGACTTCTTCGACGGGCCCTTCGCGCAGGCGAAGCGCATGGCCGTGGCGGCCTCCATGCGAACGAGTGGCAGGTGCTTGTTCGAGAGGAAGGCGACGAGGTCGTCCTGGGTCTCGGGCAGCTCGAGGAAGCCGAGAATCTTGAGTGCGCCGCGCGTGGCGTCTTCGTCGTCGAGGGTCTTCTTCTTCTCGAGGAACTTGAGCACCTGCGTCTTCATCACGCGCTTCTGCGCCTCGGACATCTCGCGCGACTCCTGGCGAACCGAGAGCGTGACCTTGTTGATGGCCTCGAAGGGCTGACCCCGAAGGCCCTCGAGGGCGAGCTCGAACGATTGTTTGCCGCCGACGGCCGGGAGCAGCTGCGAGAGCACCGCGCGCGCTTCGGGTGTGGCGTCGGCGAGGCGGGCCTTGAGCTCGGGCAACGCAGCCTCTCCGAGGTTGGCGATCGCGACGCGGGCGACGGCCTGCACGTCACGGGAGCGGTTCAAGCTGTCGAGCAACACCGGCAAGGCCTTGAGCGCCTGCAGGTGCCCGAGCGCTTCGATGGCGGCTTCGGCGTAGGTGTCGAGTTCGTCCTTCGCCATCTCGATCAGCCGGGAGACGACGGCGGCGTCTTTCACGCCCAGCTCACCGATGACGACGGCAGCGGCGATGCGCTTGCGGGGCGTGCGGTCGTCGAGCAGCTCGACGATGCGTTTGATGGGGTCCATGCGTTCCCTCCTGACGCGGGCCTGTGTCGGCCAGAGCGGGAAGGTACCCGGGCGGGCGCGCGGAGAAAGACGATTCTGTGCTCGGCTCGCTGAGGTGTCGCGACCCACCGTCGCGCTCTGGTGGGAGCGTCCTCCTCGGCCATCAGCACGAAGCGCTCGTCACACTGGACCTCGACGTGCCCTCGCGAAGCCGTGGTGGAACCAAAGCCCGCGTCGAGTGGAGGTGGAGACCCTTGCTGCTGGCTGGCTCTCGACGACCGGGAGAGACAACGCACCGGCTGGGCAGCGCGGAGCGACCTGACGTGACCGACGGAGGCGCTCAGCGCCCCTCGCTTTCGTGAACTCCACGCAGGTGAAGTTCCGCATCCCGAACCTGCAGCAGCGCGTGACGACCTTCGAGCGGCTGGGGGACCGCTCGCTCCAAGAGATGGAGAACGGCGTCCTTCGCATGCCGGGAGTTCTGAGCAGCTCGGGCCTTCCGTGCGCTGGAGAGACTGGCAGAGTCCACGTCATGCGCCTCATGCTCGCCGTCGTGATGCTCTCTGGCTGCGTGACCCAGAGCACCTACGACTCGTTGAAGACCGAGCGTGACTCGCTCGACGAGACGCTCGGCGAGAAGAACGCCGCGCTCGCCGCACGCGACGAGACACTCAAACGCCGAGAGGCGCGCATCGTCGAGCTCGAGCAGGCGCTGGCCGCCGAGCAGGACAAGGCGAAGGAGCTCGGCGCCCGCATCGATCGTCTCGTCGCCGACCGCGCGGGTCTGTTGCGCGACCGCTCGAAGCTGCAGAACAGCGTGGAAGAGATGACCGCCGCCCTCGTCGAGCTCGAGAAGCGCCGCAGCGAGGCCGAGGCCCGGGTGAACGAGTTCCGCTCCCTTCTCGCCCGCTTCAGGGCGCTCATCGACGCCGGCAAGCTCAAGGTGCGCATCGTCGACGGCCGCATGGTGGTGGTGCTCGCCACCGACGTGTTGTTCGGCTCGGGTTCGGCCGCGCTCTCGAAAGAGGGCCGCGCCGCCATCACCGAGGTCGCCGCCGTGCTCGCCAGCCTGCCCAGGCGCGCCTTCCAGGTCGAGGGGCACACCGACTCGGTGCCCATCACGACCGCGCAGTTCCCCTCGAACTGGGAGCTCGCTGCGGCGCGCGCCATCACCGTCACGAAGGCGATGATCGACGCGGGGCTTCCCGCCGGGCGCGTCTCTGCGGCCAGCTACGCCGACAAGAAGCCCACCGCGTCGAACGACACCGCCGAGGGCAAGGCGCTCAACCGGCGCATCGAGATCACCATTCTGCCCGACCTCTCGACGCTGCCCGGCTTCGACGAGCTGCAGAAGCTCGACGTCGGGGCGCGCTGATCAGTTCTTCACGTCGTTCTTCGTCAGCTGCTCCATCAGCCCGAGCAGGTCGGGGAAGCTGATCTCGTACTTCGTCGCGCAGAAGTGGCACGTGACCGCGGTGCTCGCGGTGGTGTCGATGATGTCTTGAATCTCGGCCTTGCCCAGCGACGCGAGCATCGAGAGCGTCTTCTCGCGCGAGCACGTGCACTGAAACCGCGCGGGCGTGCGCTGGGTGACCACGAGGCCGGGGACGAGGCGCGAGAACAACGCATCGGCGCCATCGACCGCCGGGTCGGCGAGCGCTGCGTCGAGTGAACCCTGCAGCGTGGAGCCCAGCCGCTCGAGCACCGCCACGTTGCCCTGCGGCATCGCCTGCACGAGTACCGCGGCGACCAGGCCGAGCGGCTCGTCTCCTCGCGGCGCCACGCCCAGCGCCACCTGCGTCTTCACCTGTTCGCTGATCTCGAAGTAGCGGTTGAGGTCGCCTCCGAGCTCGAAGGCCGTCAGCTCGACCGACGAGCGGTAGTACTCGCCGCCCAGATCACGCAGCACCGAGAGAAAGCCGCTGTTGCCGAGCGCGGCTCTCCAGCGAAACGCCTGGCCCAGCTCGACGTCGACGAGCGGGTTCTTCACGTAGCCACGCATGGAGCCGTCGACTCCGACGTCGACGAACAGGCCGCGAAGCGCCCCGTCGCACTCCACCTGGAGGTTGATGCGACTGTCGCCCTTCTGGAGCGAAGCCATCACCCCTGCGCCCGCGAAGGCCTGCCCGAGCAGCGCCGCAGAGACGGGCGCGAGGCCATGACGACGTCGCGCCTCACGCGCCGCACCAGACACCACGGCCACGCAGACCGACAAGTTGGTCGCTTCGAGCAGACCTTTCAGCACGACGTCAGACGACTCAGCCACGACGACCTCCACTCGAGGGGACCCAAAGACGAAGGGCGGCTCCGCGTTGGTGCGGAACCGCCCTCGGTGATGAGTGGCCGGGCGTTCACCCGGCCCTCACGTCACGTCAGCTTCAGCAGCCGCCGTCGGCGAGCAGCGCGCCGCCGTCGGGGCAGGTCGTCGCCGAGCCGCCGCCAGCCGAACCACCGGCCGTCGAGCCGCCACCGGCCGAGCCGCCACCAGCCGAGCCGCCGCCAGCCGAGCCGCCGCCGGCCGAGCCACCGCCAGCCGCGCCAGCGTCGACTTCACCGGCATCAGCCGTACCGGCGTCCGAGACACCAGCGTCGGAGACACCCGCATCGACCACGCCAGCGTCGACTTCCGGCAGGGGTCCAGCGTCCTGACGGCCGGGGAAGTCGCAGTAGCCGTTGGGCAGGCAGAGACGCGCGCCACCGTCGGCGTAGTTGCCGCAGCCCTGACCCGGGCGGTCGCAGCGAGCCTCGCAAACGCCGGTCGGCAGCGGGCCACCGTCGCTCTGCGTGAGCAGTTCGCAGACGTAGTCGGGGCGGCACGAGCCCTGGCCGCGGAGCGGAGCGCCACAGCCCTTGAAGCAGAGGGCCTGCGTCTGGCTCACACCGAGGCAGAGGCCTTCGGCGAGGTTCTCGGTGCCGTCCGACGAGCAGTCTTCGTCGATGCGGCAGTCGCGGGTGCACTGGCCACCGGGGTTGCCCGTGTACGTCGGGCCACCGTCACGCTGCAGCACGATGCCACCGTCAGCGCGGCGCTGAACCTCGGGGAGGCAGCCACCACCGGCGCCGGGAGCGCCCGGAGCGGGAGCGCGGCACTCGGAGTTGAGCGTGCAGGGATCGCCGATGGTCGCGGCCGTGTCGGGCGTCGAGTTCTGGTCGACCATGTTCAGGGGGAGGCAGAAGGTCGTGCCCGAGCCGAGGCACACATAACCAGAGCGGCAGCTGCCCTGCGTGTTCGAAGCGCCGCAGTTGTTCGCGAAGCACGCCGTGCGCTCCTCGCCGAAGATGCGGGGCAGGTTGAGGCAGCTGCTGCCCATGGGGCAATCGTCGGTGCCAGCAGCACCGCAGCCCTCGATCGTGCACATGCCGCCCGGGTACGTCGCGTTGCCCGCGAGCGTGGTGGACTTGCACTTGGCCGACGGGCCCAGCGCGCCCTGGCAGTCGACGTCGGTGAGGCAGGTGTCGCCGACCTTCTTGGCCGGAGCGACGCACACGCCGTTGTCACAGACGCTCGTGGGAGCCGCGCACGCCTTGCAGGTCTCGCCGTTCGAGCCACAGATGTTGCTGTTCTGGCGCGTCGAGCCGCGGGGCTGGCAGGTGCCGTTGGCGATCTTGCAGCCGTCGCAAACGCCCGTGCCGCCGCCAGTGCCGCCACCCGCTCCGCCAGCCGAACCGCCGCCGGTGCCGCCGGTGCCGCAGGCGAACGTGACCGAGTCACACGCGGTGCCCGTCGCCGAGCAGTCAGCGCAGGTGTTGCCCGAGGTGCCGCAGGTGGTGTTGTTCGTGTTGTTCGGCTTGGCGACGCACTTGCCGTCCTTGCCGCAGCAGCCATCACACGAGGCAGCGCTACACTGGGTCTGACCGCACGATGGGGCGATGGCCGCAAAGAAGCCAAGGGCGGCTCCAAGGGCGAGGGCTTGAATCTTCATTGCTGGGCTGCTCCTGCTGCGTCCGACGCCCTCCGGGCAAGGCGGCGGTGTGGTGAAAGGTGATGCTGCTGGAGGGCGGCGCTCAAAACAGAAGGCCGACCGCTTCGTCAAGTGCTGACTCGAAGCGACCGGCCCTTTACCCGACTCGAACTGCGTCGGGGTTTTTCTTCGCCCCGTTTGACGTCATGCGTTGCTTCAAACGGTGAAACGCACCCTAGTGCGGATCAGAACGGAATGTCATCTCCACCCGCCGGACCGGACGGAGGCGGGCCCATGTCATCGGGCGGGCCACCGAAGTCGCTGCCACGGGAGCCACCACCGCCGGAGCCAGCGCCGCCACCTTCACCGCGACCCGGGCCGCCGCCGAGGAACTGCACCGTCTGGGCGACGATCTCGGTCGTGTAGTTCTTCTTCCCTTCCTTGTCGTTCCACTCACGCGTCTGCAGGCGGCCCTCGACGTAGGCCTGACGGCCCTTCTTGAGGTACTCGCCGCAGAGCTCGGCCAACTTCCCCCACACGACGATGCGGTGCCACTCGGTGCGCTCCTGCTTCTGGCCGCTCTTGTCGGTCCAGGATTCGTTGGTCGCGATGTTGAAGTTCGCGACCGCTGCGCCTGATGGAGTGAAGCGAACCTCGGGGTCTTTGCCGAGGTTGCCGATGAGAATGACCTTGTTCACGCCGCCTGCCATGTGGTGCCGCCTTTCGATTTCGAGAACCACCCCATCACGGGGCGGTCACGCAAAGCTGTAGCACGGGGGGCTGACATCGGATCAACGGCGTCGCGCAACTGCGCGGAACCAGCGGTGGATCAAGGCCGCGGCCGGTCGGCAGGAGTAGGAAGCGGCCATGGCCTCCATCGCCGGGCTCTACGAAGCCCATCACCGAAGCTGTGACGAAGCCTTTGCCGACGCCGAGAACGCCGCAGCCGAGGGCGCGTGGGAGCAGGCACGCACCACGACGGCGCGCTTCGTCTCGATGCTCGAGGTGCACCTGCGCTCGGAAGAAGAGACCCTCTTCCCCGCGTTCGAGGCGAAGACGGGCA
>JAACJQ010000183.1 GCA_016879935.1 Archangiaceae bacterium
ATTCGGCGAAGCAGGTCGTCGAGGCGTTGCTGCATCTCGGTCACGGGGCGGTGCGCGCGACCGCCGTGCCCCGCCAGCACAACTCGTCTCGGCGAACGCAACTCCGACTGCCGGCTCGGTGGTTGAACTCGTTCTCGGCGAGCGCAACTCCGACCACCGGCTCGGTGGTTGAACTCGTCTCGGCGAGCGCAACTCCGACCACCGGCTCGGTGGTTGAACTCGTCTCGGCGAACGCAACTCCGACTACCGGCTCGGTGGTTGAACTCGTTCTCGGCGAAAGCAACTCCGACCACCGGCTCCGTGGTTGAACTCGCTCGGCGAACGCAACTCCGACCACCCGCTCCGTGGTTGAACTCGTCTCGGCGAGCGCAACTCCGACCACCGGCTCGGTGGTTGAACTCGGTCTCGGCGAACGCAACTCCGACTACCGGCTCGGTGGTTGAACTCGTTCTCGGCGAACGCGACTCCGACCACCGAGTGGCTGAACCCGCGTCACTTCCGGCGCAGCAAGAGCCCCACGCCCGGCGTCTTCACGGTGTCGAGTGTGGTGGGGTCGCGCGTCCACTTCGAGGCGAGCGCGATGACGGTCGCCTCGTGGGCATTGCGCTCCCAGCGCTCGTCGTCGTCGTGGGCGGGCGCGGGCGCGAACGAGATGTCGAGCGAGCGTTCATCGCCCGTCTCGACGCCGAGCTCATGGAGCGTCTTCCCATCGGCACGGGCCCACGCACGCTTGATTCGCCCACTTTCGGCGATGCACCAGCTCGCAGCGCTCACCCCACGATGCGAACCAAAGCCAAACACCGGGTGCCCCAGCGTGTTGCTCAACCGCGCGAGGTGCTCGAGGTCGGCCTGCGTGTCGGCGGGCCAGTTGACGACGAAGACCCACCCGTCGACGGCCGGCGTCACGAACGCGAGCCTGCTCCCACGACCGACGGACGCACGGTCGAGCCCACACGCCCAGTTGCAGGGCCCCAGGGGCGACGCGAGCTCGAGCTGCTGAAGGGCCTGCGCGACCTGCGAGGCGCCGTTCGCCTTCACCGCGACCCACCAGCACTTGTACCCAAACGAGCGCGGCGCATCGGGCGTGCTGTCGAGGCTCGCCGCGAGAAACGGCCGACGCCACACCCACCAACCGGCCAACAGCGGCAGGGCCGTGCACACGAGGGCGAACGTCAGCGCGAAGGCATCTCGGCTCATGGGAACGACCGAGTCGTAGCCGATCTCGAAACCCGTGCACGATTCCGGCGTCAGTGAAAACCCGGTCCGGTTGACCGACGGCGGAGCGCTTGAGCGCGCGCCTGAATCAGGACACGCTCACCCCAGTCACTCCGCCATGCGCTTCCTGCTGCTCGCTCTGATGCTCGCGTCGCCTGCCTTCGCCGCCAACCGCGAGTGCGCGAAGTCGTGCGACGAGCTCGTGAAGAACATGGCCGTGCAGTGCCGCCGCGCCGAGAAGAACGAAGCCAAGGGCTCGGGCCACGGAGACGGCGACCTCTGCCAGGCGAACATGAAGAAGGTGCGGTTGGCCTGCAACAAGAGCTGCCAGGCCGAGTCGGCGAAGAAGAAGTAGCGCGTCACTTCACGTCGTCGAGCCAGTGTGGGCCGAGCGCGCGCATCTGCTCCACCACCCAACCAGCCCGAGCCTTCACCACGTCACTCGGGTGCTTCACGCTGCGCTTCTTCGGCGCCGGCAGCACGGCCGCCAGCATCGCCGCCTCTTCGGCCGTCACCTGCTTCGCGCTCTTTCCGTAGAACGCATGACAGGCCGCCTCGACGCCGTAGATGCCGTCACCGAACTCGGCCACGTTGAGGTGCACCTCGAGAATGCGCGCCTTCGACCAGAAGACCTCGAGCAGCACCGTCAGCATCGCCTCGAGCCCCTTGCGCACGAACGACTGGCCCGGCCAGAGGAAGAGGTTCTTCGCCACCTGCTGCGTCAGCGTGCTCGCGCCGCGTGTGGAGCGGCCCTCGAACCGGTCCTCCACTGCGTCGGCGAGGGCCTCGACGTCGAACCCGAAGTGCTGGGGAAACTTCTGGTCCTCCGACGCGACCACCGCGAGCTGCAGCGTCGGTGAGATGCGCTCCAGTGGCACCCACTGCTGCTTGAGCGAGAACCGCTTGTCGTTCTCTCGCGCGGCCTCGAGGCGACGCTCGAGCATGAAGGCCGTCGTCGGCGGGTCGACGAAGCGGAACACCAGCAGGCAGAGCACGAGCGCACCGAAGCCGAGGGCCAGCACCCGAAGGGCCCAGCGCATCAGGCGGCGTACGAGCGGCGGACTTGGTGGTGACGGCTTCTTCACTTCTCCGTCTTCAGCCCCGCCTGGTTCCACGCGAGCATGCCGCCGACCAGATTGATGACGCGCGAGAAGCCCAGCCGGGTCAATGCCTGCGCGGCCTGCCCCGAGCGGCCACCGCTGCGGCAGATGACGACGTAGGTGCGGTTCTTGTCCCACGTCACGCTCTGGGCGGGCACGGTGGCGAGCGGAACGAGCGTGGCGCCGGGCACGTGGCCGAGCTCGCCGACGAACTCGTGGGGCTCGCGCACGTCGATGAGCGTCACGCCGTCAGGAGCGGGAACGGGCAGGGCGGTGACGTCGAGGTCGCGATGGCCGGCAGGGTTGGGGCGGGCGGTGGCGTCGAAGAGCGAAGTGGCGGTGGGCGACATGCCTGTTCCATGCGGTGCCACGGCCGAAAACACAAGTTCGACAGTGGGCGGTGCGGCGGTAAGGTCGTCCCCGCAATGTCCGACTCCAAGCCCGTGGCCCTTCCCGCGCATCTCTGGGAGGCCCTCGACCTCATGTCCAACGAGATGGGGGTCGGCCGCGACGCGCTCGTCGCGCAGGCCGTCTTCACGCTCGCCCGCCTCAACGGCTACGTCGTCCCCGGCCGCGGCCTGCAGCCTGGCGCTGCTGCCGCGTCGGCACCGGCGGCTGCACCGGCTGCCGCTCCTCCGGGCCTCAAGCCAGCGCCTGCCGCCAAGCCGCCGCCGCCCGCCCCGAAACCCGCGCCCGCGCCGCCGAAGCGCCCGGCGCCCGCTCCTGAACCCGAGCCTGAGCCCGAGCCCGAGCCGGAACCGGCGCCCGAAGAAGACGAGGGCAACCCGTTCGACGAGCCGGCGCCCGAGGAGGACTTCCAGGACGAGCCCGCGCCCGACGAGGAGCCGCAGGACGACCCGCCGCCTGAAGAAGACCTTCCGCCCGAAGAGGAGCCAGAGCCGGCTCCGCCGCCGCGCGCTGCGGCCGGTGGTGGCAAGCAGTCGCTCACCCTCGTGATGGCGAACCGCGACCCGTTCAAGATGGCGACCGACGTCGTCACCATCGGTCGCGGCAAGACCTGCGAGTTCGTCATCGAGTCGAACAGGGTCAGCCGCGAGCACGCCCGCATTCTTCGTGAAGCCGGCGGGTTCGTGCTCGAAGACCTCAACTCTTCGAACGGCACGTTCTTCGGGCCGAACAAGGAGAAGGTCACGCGCCGCCCGATTCGCGACGGCGACGAGTTCACCTTCGGTACCGAGAAGGTGAAGTTCCAGATTCGCAAGTGACGGTCACTGCACCTCGAGCCCGCACCCTCCGATGACGGTGCTCGTGGTGTCGACCGACGGCATGCCCAGCTCGTAGCGGCGGTACCCGGCCTTCTCGAAGACCATGGTTCCCCGCTCCGTCGTCGGCGGGAAGTGTACGAAGCCCTCGGCGTCGGTCTGTCGTGGGCCCGCGAGCAGCCGATTGCCTGGCGCCACCACCGTGACTTCGACGCCGGCGATGGCCGTCGAGGTGGTGAGCTGGCGCACGACGAACGAGACGCCCTTGCGCAAGAAGCGCGTGTCGGCGCGAACGGTCTGCCCCGGAGCAGCGACGGGCACGGTGCGAGGGTTCGCCTCGTTGTAGAGCTCGGGCGGCACCTCATCGGCGAGCTGGTACGAGCCGCCGGGCGCGAGGTCGAACTCGAAGCGGCCGTCAGCCTGCGTGGTGAAGGTGCCGAGGTCTCGCGTGCTGCCAGTGCGCCGCAGATGCACGATGGCGCCCGCAATCGGAGCGTCGGGGTGCAGCACGCTGTTGAACAGAGCGCCCGGGTACTCGACGAGCACGCCCACCACCTTCGCGCCGACGCCCGCGTCCTCGACCGGTTGCCCCGCATCGACGACACCCGCGTCGTTCACGCCCGCGTCGGCCACGGTCACGCAGGTCACGCGCGCTTCGTCGAAGCGTTCTCCGGCTGCACAGGCGCGCGAGAGAAAGCAGTCGGGGTTGCACGAGCCCGCCGGCCCACCCGTGTTGCTCTCGAGGCCGAAGTCGCACTCTTCGAAGGGCAGCTCGAGAAAGCCGTTCCCGCACACGCTCGCGCCGGGCCCTGCATCAGCGGTGGGGTTGTCGCGAATCGAGAGGCGGGGATTGCCGCAGTCGCAGGCGGCGAGGGTGATCAGACACACGACGAGGGACGGCGCGGGCGAGCGCATGCGTTGGCACTCCTGGGTGGAGGTGTGCCCAACGGATGCAACGTGCGACGAAAACGTGCACCGACGCGGTGGATTTCGGCCCTGACGTCTTCGTTCAGCGCACTTCGCGGCCGAGGCTGTCGCGAGGAGCGGTGGCGCGCAGCCGCTCGGCGACCTCCATCGCCTGCGCGAGCTCGAGCTCGGTGATGAGCCCGAGGAACATGCCCGAGCGCATCACGGCCGCCGCGCGCACGACGCCACGCTGCATCTTCGAGCGCGCGTCATCGAGCGTCTCGAACGGGTCGACGGTCGGCACCTCGCGAATGAGCACCGACGAGACGAACCCCCACGAGCCCTTCGCGCGCGCGGCCTCGAGCAGATCTTCCCGGCGCACGACGCCGACGAGCCGGCCTGCCTGCTCCACCGCGAACACGGGGAGCGGCGACATCATCAGCACCTGCACTGCCTCTCCGAGCGTCGTGCCCGGCTCGAAGCGCGGCGCGTAGGGCGTCACCACGTCGGTGGCGCGAATGAGCGCGAGCACGCGGTTCACCTTCGCCTCACGCACCTCGGCGCCTGAACCGAAGAACACCACCAGCGCGATGAAGGGCAGCATCGGGCTGAGGTTGGGCACGAAGAGCCAGAGGGCGACGAAGCCGACGGCCACGACGCGCGCCACCACCGCCGCGATGCGCGTCGCCCGCTCGGGCGCGAACACGTACGAGAGGAACGCGCGCAGCACACGCCCACCATCCATCGGGAGCGCCGGCAGCATGTTGAACACCGCGAGCCAGGCGTTCGCCGACACGAGCATGATCCAGATGAGCTCGGCGCGAGGCGGTTCACGCATGATCGTCTGAGAAGCGGCAACCAGCGCGTCCCACCCTTCGACCGCGATGCCGATGCCCGCGAAGAGCGCTGCCAGCACCACGTTCACGGCGGGGCCGGCGATGGCGATGAGCAGCTCCTGCGTGGGCGTCTTCGGCCGGTCTTTGAGAATGGCCACGCCACCGATGGGCGTGAGGGTGATGTCGGTGACGGGAATGCCGAAGGCGAGCGCGACGAGCGAGTGCCCAAGCTCGTGCAACGCGATGCAGGCGAAGACGGCCAGCATCATCACCGCGCCGAAGAGCGCGCCCTTCGCCCCGAAGACGAGCCACGGCCACGCACCCATCACCAGCACGAGCACGAAGCTGATGTGCAGGTTGATGTTGATGCCGGCGAAGGTGGCGACGCGCCAGGAGCGATTCATGCCTCACCTCTAACCACCGGCACGCGCCGCACCCGTGACGGCTGGCTGAAAGGGCAGCTCACCGCACAGAGTCTCGCACGAGTGCGAGGCGCCAGCTCAGCGGGGGTCGACGACCTCTTCCATCATCGGGAAGACGCGCTCACCGGCGAGCACCTGGCTCGAGAAGACGCCGAGGAACGGCACCTTCTTGAGCAGGCTGCCTGCGGGAGACGCGGCCAGCGCCTTCTGCACGAGCAGCTGAGACGCGCGCTCCATCGGGTCGCTCTCGTCGTCGTCGTCTCGCGAGAGCAGCGTCTGCACGAACGTCTTCTTCGGCGTGAAGAGCTCGAGCTTCACCGGCTCGTCGGCGGGCAGGCTGGCTTTCTCTTTCGCGAGCGCGATGGCGGTCTCGACGCCACCGAGGCGGTCGACGAGGCCCTTCTCGAGCGCTTCATCACCCAGCCACGTGCGGCCCTGCGCGACGGGCTCGAGCTCGTCGTACGTCTTGTGGCGGCCCTTCGCGGCGAGCTCGACGAAGCGTTTGTACGAGCCGAACAGATCGGCCTCGAAGGCCTTCGCTTCGTCATCGGTCATCTTGCGCGCGCCGATGATGGCGTCGGCGTGGGTGCCGGCCTTGAACGTCTCGTTGTTGAGGTCGAGCTTCTCGTAGAGCGGCCCGAGGTTCGGCACGACGGCGAAGATGCCGATGCTGCCGGTGTACGTGCTGGGCTGCGCGACGATGGCCGTCGCGTCCATCGAGACCCAGTAGCCACCCGACGCCGCGACGTCTGACATCGAGACGATGACGGGCTTCTTCGCGCGCGCCTTCTCGACCTCGCGCCGCACGTAGTCGCAGCCGAGGCCCGCGCCACCGGGCGAGTCGACGCGGAAGATGATGGCTTTGACGTCGTCGTCTTCGACGGCCTTGCGCAGCGACTGAATGATGGCGTCGGCGCCCTGCGCGTCACCGCCTGAGAACGGGTCGACGCCGCCCTTGCCCGCGACGATGAGGCCCACCGAGTAGATGAGCGCGAAGGTGTTCTTGCCCTCCTTGAGGCCGGCCTGCTTGCCCGAGACGCGGCGGTACTTCGCGGCCGAGACGAACTTCACCTTCTCGTCTGCCTTGAGCCCCGTCTTCGTGCGCAGCTCGTCTTCGACCTCGTCCCAGTACGCGACGCGATCGATGAGCTTCTTTTCCAGCGCCCAGTCGGCCTTCTCGCCGGCCTCTTCGATGAGCGCGCGCACCTGGGTGGCGTCGAGCTTGCGGTGCTTCGCCACCGCATCGACGAAGTGGGTGAAGCCGCGCTCGAGGTTGCCGCCGATCATCTCCTTCACGGGCTCGGTGAACGCCTTGCGGCCGAACTGCTCACCCGAGCCCGACTTGTACTTGCCGAAGCGGAAGTACTGCACCTCGATGCCGAGCTTCTCGAGCAGACCGGGGTAGTGCGCGAGGTCGGTGGCGAAGCCGTTGAACTCGAAGCGGGAGTCCTTCGGCATGACGATCTCGTCGGCCGCGATGGCGAGCGAGTACTCGCGCTCGGTCATGTACTCGCTCCAGGCGATGACGAACTTGCCGCTCTGCTTGAAGGCGGTGATGGCGTCACGCAGCTCTTCGATCTTCGCGGGGCCGACCTGCAGCGGCGACAGCTCGAGGAGCACGCCCTTGATGCGTTTGTCCGCTGCGGCCTTCTTCAGGTTGAAGACGTGCTGCTGCACGGTGACGGGCTTGGGGCCGAAGAGCTCGTCGAGGCCTTCGCTCTGCACGTACTCGGGAATGGGTCCACCGAGCTTGAGCTTGAGCACCGCGCCGTCGTCGACCGAGGAGCCCCCGCCGCCACCCGCTGCAGCGATGGCGGTCGCGACGATGGTGAGCAGCACGAAGCCGCCGCAGCCGATGAAGAGCCACGGGGGTGAGCGTTTCTTCGGAGCTGGTGGCGTGACGACGGGCCGGGGCGCCGGCTGGGGAAAAGAGGGCGCGGGCAACGGGCTGCCTTCGGGCGACGTCGGTTCGCTCATGGAGCCGACGACGTAGTGCCCGCGCTGGCCCGGGGCAACGACGATGCTCCCGTCAGATCGACGAGGAGCGGCGCAGACGTTCGCGGGTCGCGACGACGCGAGCGAGCGCTTCGGTCACGCCCTTGTCGCCGGGCACGAAGCAGAGCGCGAGGCGCAGGTTCGTCTCGGCTGATTGGAGCAGCCCGAGCGCCTCGTCCGACGAGGCGGCGTTCGAGAGGAGCGTCAGGCGCTCCTGGGCGTTCGAGGGCATGTAGCGGGTGTGCGTTGCGAGACGAGTCGACATGGGGTGCTCCGCGGCGAGAGGAGTGCGGAGTGTGAGCTCCATGACGAAATCGCCCTGCGTCGTCGTGGCTCCGAAATCACTGTCTCACGGCTGGTGTCGCCGCGCGAACTGGCACACGCTCTCCCTGCCCGTTCGAAGCACCCGAGGGGGACCAGTCATGCTGCCTGCGACGCGGTTGGCGAGGCTTCGTGAAGAAGCGGCATCGTGGCCGGCTCCGACGGTGAAAGCGCCCTGGCCGATTCTGTTCTCGGGCTGTCTCGCGGGGCTTCGGTGTGGCGTCGACGGTAGCGACAACGGGCCGCATCCGCTGATGGCGCGCCTGGCGTCGTTGCCGACGGTGAGGTGCGTCGCCTTCTGTCCAGAGGATCTCGCGCTGGGCACGCCGCGAGGGTTGCCGGATCTCACGGGTGGAGACGGTTTCGACGCGCTCGATGGGCGCGCGCAGGTGCGCCTCGACGACGGGCGCGACGTGACGTCGGCGTTGGTGAGCGCGGCGCACGAGATGGTGAAGGTCGCGCAGCGCGAGCAGGTGCGCTTCGCCATTCTGATGGACATGAGCGCCGCCTGTGGCTCGCAGGTCATCTCGGACGGGCCGCGGCTGGTGCCCGACCGTCGCTATCGCATCGGCTTCGGCGTGGCGGCCGCGGCGTTGTTCCGCGCAGGCGTGCCAGTGGTGGCGCAGCGAGATCTGTTCACGCTCGACGAGTTGCTGCGCCGGCTCGACCCGTCAGCGGCGCGGCTCGACGACGCGGTCGATCACCACGAGCGGCCCTGGTACCGGGAGCACTTCAAGGTTTGAAGCGTGACTCGGGGCTCGCGGCGAGGGTTCGGGTTCGTTCGTCGAGCCAGGGCGTGAACGACGCGTCGCGTTCGCAGGGCCCCGTGTTCAGCCGCAGCAACACCGCGCCGTGGTCGGTGGCGATGAGTTCACCCGTACGCGTGCCCTCTTCGACGATGACGTAGTTGTAGAAGCGCGTCGCCTCATCGGGCAGCGGGGTTTCGTAGAACGGCACGTCACGGTGCAGCGCGAAGTACGCGAACGTCGCGCCGCGGGAGCCGAGCGTGAGGCCGAGCCCACACAAGTCGGGGCGGCGGCCGGCCACCATCATGAGTCGCGTCACCGGACCGCCGGAGTCGTACGCGCTGACGGGATCCCACCCGCCGATTTGCTGAAAGGTGAGCGTGTGAAAGGTGGCGAACGACCACGCGCTCGTCAGCAGCAGAGCCACTGCGCTCACGACGCCGAGCTGCCAGCGCCGCCACGAGAGCAGCTGCTCGACACCCGCGGCCGCGCCTGCGCAGACGAGCGGGAGGAACGGCACGATGAAGCGAAGCTCCTTGTGTGGCAGCGCGATGTGCCCGAGCAGGAACGCGAGCGCGAGGCCGACGACGGCAGGCGCCCGACGAAGCCCCAGCACCGCGAGCCCGGCGATGAGCACCCAGTGCAGCCCGAGGCTCTTCACGAGGTACTTCGTGTAGAACGCTGGCGGAGCCGTTCCCCACTCGGCCGCGCGCCCCTCGATGAGGTTGAAGCGCAGGTAGTAGATGCCCGAGTGCAGGAAGCTGCCCCACGCGAAGAGGTCGAGCAGGCCGTAGACGACGGCCCAGCCACACAGCACGCCGAACACGATGAGCGCGTCACCCCGGCGACGTTGCGCGAGCAGCACCAGCACCGCGCCCGCTGCGAAGAGCCCGCAGTGGATTCGGAGAATGACCGCCAGCCCGAGCAGCGACGCAGCGAGCACGAGCTTCTTGCGGCTCGGAGTCTCGAGCAGCAACGCCAGGCCCCACGTCACCGGCAGCGCCGAGGCGATCTCGCTCATCGCGCGCGGCGAGAAATAGATGGCCAGGCTCATCCAGCAGAAGGCGAGCGTGCCGACGACGGCCGACGGCAACGAGCAGCCGGTCGCGCGTGAGAGCCGGTACACGCCCCACACGGTGCCCACCGACGAGAGCGCGAACAGCACGCGCACCACGGGCACGTAGATGAACGGGTCATCGAGCTTCAGCGCCGCAAGCGTCTCGAGCACGAGCGCGATGGCTCCCGGGAGCAGCACGTTGCGCGCACCGACGACGAACTCCCACGCCACCATCGAGTAGCCGAACGCCATGCGGTGCGCGGGCTCGATGGACTGGAACACCTCGTCAGGCCAGTACTGGCCGTGGTCGGTGAAGGCGAGCCAGAGCCGGGCCGCCGCGCCGGTGACGAGGCCCACCGCGAGCAACACGCGCCACGGCAGGGGTCTGGTCCACCACGAGGGGAGCACGGCGGCGCTCCCTCGCATGAGTCGTCGCGCGTGTCAGCGACGGTGGTCGACGATCTGCAACTGCGTCTGCATGCCGCCGGGCGCGAGGAGCTTCGCGGTGAGGGCGAAGTCCTGTCCGACGGTGAGCTCGAGGCTGGGCGTGACGTTCGGCGTGGTGCGCCACTCTTCCGAGATGTGCACGGTGCCGATGATCTCGCGATCGACCGACGTCTGGTCGAGCGACTCGAACACGAGCAGCGGCACCGGCGCGCTCCACGTCGGCAGGTTGTCGAGCGTGATGGTCTTCACGCACGGCACCGGCGTGTTGGAGGGAATGACTTCGACGCTCCGGCCACCCGGCAACATGATGCTGATGGGCATGGCGACGACGTCGCTCAAGCCTGAGGCGTTGGTGCGCGAGAGGTTGCGGCCGAGAATGGCAGCGCCGACCGCGACGCCGAGCTCGGGGTGAACGTCTTTCTCGGACGACAGCCTCGGAAAGTGCGCGAGCCGCTTTCGCACGATGGGCATGCGCGTCTGGCCGCCGACCAGCACGAGCTCGTCGATGTCTTCGGGGCGGAGCTTCGCGCGGCCGAGCAGGTCGTCGCAGGCCGAGATGCAGCGCTCGACGAGCGGAGCGACGATCTGCTCCATCTCGTCACGGGTCAGCTTCTTCTGCAGGTCGACGAAGCTGCCGTCGGGCCGCTGCGCCACCACGGGCACGCGCACGTCGACGATCTCGGCGCGAGAGAGCTGAATCTTCGCGTACTCGGCGGCGAGCGCGAGGCGCTGCATCACCGTGCGACTCTCACGCACCGAAACGCCAGAGGTCTGCTCGAGGTGCGCGGCGAACGCGTCGGCGAGCCGCTCGTCGAAGTCGGAGCCACCGAGAAACGCGTCACCACCCGTCGCCAGCACCTTCACCACGCGCGCCTCGACGCGGAGCAACGTGGCGTCGAACGTTCCACCGCCGAGGTCGAAGATGAGCACCGTCTGCTTCGGGCTGCGCAGGTTCGCGTAGAAGAGCGCCGCGGCGGTGGGCTCGTTCACGATGGCGCGCACGGTGAGGCCGGCGTGCTCGGCGGCGCGGCGAACGGCTTCACGCTGCCGAACGCTCGCGTGCGCGGGCACCGTCATCACGCACTGGGTGAACGGGTGCTTCGCGGCGCGGGTGGCCTTCGCGACGATGTCCTTCACGATGACGGTGGCGACGTCGACGAGGGGAATCATCTGGCCGTAGATGAGCGCGGCCGTGTAGCCGTCGGCGCCTTCGACGAGGTCGAACGCGAAGCGGCCTTTGTGCTGCGAGACGTACTCGGAGTTGAAGCGGCGGCCGATGAAGCGCTTGGTGCCGAAGAGCGTGTGCTTCGCGTCGTCGACCAGCTGCGTCTTTGCCGCCTGACCCACGAGGCACTTCGTCGAGTCTGCCGAGGGGAACCACACCACCGAGGGGAGCACCGCGGACTTGTCGGTGACGGGCACCACCTTGAGGCGGCCGGTCTGGTCGAACCACGCGGCCGAGGTGTTGGTGGTGCCGAAGTCGATGCCGAGGACGGGCTCCATCGCGCTCCTTGAAGGGCCCGCACTGGCGCCGGTCGATGCCTGGACCCCGCCGTCTCCAGACCGTCAAAGGCTACTCGGGTCGCGCCGTGGGCCAAGCCGAAACGCCGTTGTGGGTCTCAGGCTCTCAGAGACCTCCACAGGAGCAGAGTGGCCACCGCTCCGAGCAGATGCCATGCGGCGTGACCCTGCAGCAGGCTGTGCGGCTCGCAGACGAGCTTCTTCAGGTCGAGCACCCAGATGCCGAACGCGAGTGCCTGGGTCACGAGCGCACCCAGCAGGAACTGGAGCCCGTGCCGTCGTAGTCGTTTCGTTCGGAGGAGCGCCTCGGTGACGATGACGCCTCCCAGCGCCAGGCCGAACGCGTGGCGCCGAACTGCGGGAACCGTCACGAGGAGCACGCCGAGCGCGAGGTTCACCAGCACATAGAATTGGAGCGCGCGAGACGCCGGCGGCCGACGGAGCGCTTCGACGTTCACCATCAACGCGAGCAACACCACGAGGTACATCGACTGCACGTCGAGGGTCTGGCCGAAGAAGGTGAGTGACGCGTGGTACACCGCGCTCGTCACGCCGACGAGCATCACCGCGACGATGAAGGTGAGGGCTTCTGCCGAAGTGAGGGAGCCGCGGGCGCGCTCGGTCCTCCACTGTCCTGTCATCACCAGTGCGGCCACACAGAAGCCGAGGCTCGACCAGGTGTTCGAGGGCTGACGAATCAACCCATCGCCGACGGCTTCACAGAAGCACGCGTCGGGCAGACACGTCGCTGGGCTCAGGCCTTCCCACGGGCTCACGGTGCAGGAGTGTGCCCGATCTTGGTTGTAGGAAACGCACCGTTCGAACCACGACGGCGCTTGCGGCTGTCCACTGCGAAGGCGAACTCAATCATGGAGATTGCAGGTCCCAACTCTTCGCACTGCGGGCTTTTGTGTAATGGCGACCCGCCATCCTGGGTATGCTCATGTTTGCGATGGCAACTCCGAAACAACACTTCCTCAATGTCGATCTCGATCTGGAATCGACGCGGCGCCTGGCAGAGGTGCTCGAGGCGCTCGAACCCCACGTGTTCGTTCTCTCCAGCACGCCTCGTCGCGCGAGTGTTGAGCTGGCGAAGCAACCGCGAACCGCCGAGGAGGCAGTGCGACGGTTCACGAGGCTCGTGCAGCAATTTGGGGTGAAGGGAAAGAAGGCGTGGCAGCAATGCTCGAAGCGGGTCTTGAACATCGGATTGCAGGCCGGCGAGTCACCTCGTCAGCTGGTGGTGCCGCTCAGCGCTCAGGTCGTGCGAGAAGCTTCGAGAGCATCTCTTGGGCTCGCGTTCACCGTGTATTCGCCGATTGCCTTGCGCGCTCGCCGATAGCCAATGGTGCAGCAGTGAAAACCCTGGGCTTGTTGCTGGTTGGCTGTCTCGGCGGCTGCGCGGGCCGGGGACACATTGTGCTGAGGTTGCTCTGTGCCCGATGTCTGAGTCGGACAAGCGGATAGTTGTAGAAGTCCTTGCCGGCCAGGCCGCTCAGCTACGTCTGTTTGATTTGGGGAGCGCAGAGCCCCCGTCGCCTGAAAACAAAGCCTGGAGCTGCGCGAAGAGGCGGTTCTACTGGGGATGCAGCTCCACGTCGAAGCCGGAGGTTGAGCTGCTTCTCTGGTACTACGAGGGTCGTCTGGATAGCCTGTCTCTTCACGCGAACGGGACGGTGGGCAGGGTTGTCGAAGTGTGCGCCACCTATCTTGAACTGAAGAAGGCGCTCGCGAACGAACTCGGTCCTCCATTGCGATCTCAGGTGGGGCCATGTGAGGACGACGATGGTTCCGTCTACCGGCCTTCGTGCACTGCCTGGCGAACGCCGCGCGGCACCGTGTCAGTCTCGCTCGATCGAGTGGTGGATGACATGAAGCTTGGCCACCTCGACCTGAAGCTCGCGCCCGACCAACGAGAGGCTTGCCCCGAACCTGGACCAGACCCGGTGATGGATGAATTGAAGACATCACCCTGAACGTGACTTTCGTCTTGCGCAAACCGCCCTCGGGGTTTTGGGTGCACCCATGCGCCTCGAGACCACCCTCTCTAAGAAGCTCGGCCTTCGCTACCCCTTCGTCGCCGCGCCGATGTTCCTCATCTCGAACAAAGAGATGCTCGTCGCCTGCGCCGAGGCCGGCATTCTCGGCTGCATGCCGTCGCTCAACGCGCGCACGCCGCAAGCGTTCCGTGACGACCTCGCGTGGGTGCGCTCGAAGACCGACAAGCCCATCGGCATCAACCTCACCATCGGGCTCACGCCGCCCGAGCGCATCGAAGCCGACCTCACCGCGTGCCTCGAGTTCGACGTTCCCGTCATTCTCACCAGCTACGGCAACCCGACCGAAGTCGTGAAGCGCGCCCACGAGAAGCAGCGCCTCGTCTTCCACGACGTCATCTCGTTGCACCACGGGAAGAAGGCCGTCGCCGCCGGAGTCGACGCCATCATCGCCGTCGGCGCCGGAGCCGGTGGTCACGCGGGCCGCATCTCTCCCTTCGTGCTCGTGCCCTGGCTCGCGGAGGAATTGAAGGTGCCCATCATCGCCGCGGGCTGCATCTCCGACGGCCGGCAGGTGGTGGCCTCGCTCAGCCTCGGCGCGCAGCTCTGCTACCTGGGCACGCGCTTCATCGCCTCTGACGAGTGCGGCGCCGCCGACGGCTACAAGCAGATGGTCGTCTCGGCGGGCCCCGAAGACGTCGTCTACACCGACGCCGTCTCGGGCATTCACGCCAACTTCCTCAAGGCCACGGTGCCCGAGAACTTCACCGCCGACCGGTCTCCCGAAGGCGCCAAGCGCTGGAAAGACATCTGGAGCGCAGGGCAGGGCGTCGGCCTCATTCACGCCATCAAGCCCATCGGCGCCATCGTCGAAGACCTCGCGCGGGAAGCGCACGACACCCTTGCCACACTGACGTGACACTGGCCGTTTCCGTGTAATGCGCCCAAGGCCCGTTACACTCGACGTGTGCTTGGGGGCGCGTTTCTGTTGGCGGTGCTGGCGGCCGGTGATGGCAGCGCGCTTCCATGGAGCAGCCGCTACGACATCTCGAACTGGTCCGTCGCCGAGGGCCTTCCGCAGACGAGCATCACCAGCATCGCGCAGGACGAGCGCGGGTTTCTGTGGCTCACCACCTTCGGCGGCCTCGTGCGCTTCGACGGCGAGACCTTCGAGCGCTTCGGCGTCGGCAAGGGTGAAGCCGGCGGGCAACGCTTCACTGCGGTCGCGTGCACGGGCTCGACGGTGTGGGTCGGCGCGCAAGACGGAGCGCTCTTTCGGCTCGACGAGTGGGGGCGCGCTCCGCCGGTTCGGGTGCCGCTGGGCGTCGACGTCTCCGAGCCCGTCTGGGCGCTGACGGCCCACCGAGGTGGCGTGCTCGTCGCGGCCGCTCACGCCGGAACGTTCTCGGTCGGCGAGGCGGTCACGCGGCTCGATGGAGAGCTCGCGTTCCGTGTCGTCGAGACACCCGATGGCGCCGTGTGGGTCATGCGCCACGACAGCATCGCGTGTGTCGCTGGCTGCCCCGCGAAGCCGTCGTTCCCGATTCGAACTCCCGGAGACCTCTGGCTCGAAGAGAGCGGAGAGGTGGCCGTCTCGAACGCCGACGGCCTGTTCGTGGTGCACGACGGCGAGTTGGTGAACCGGGCGCCTCAGTGGCCCATCAGCCGTGGCCTCTTCGACCCGGGCAGGTCGCGACGCTGGTTGACGGTGGGGTTTGGCTTGCTGGTGCAGACCTCCGAGCGCACCGAGCGCGTCTTCCTCCCGCCGCCGCGTGGGCAGTCGAAGCCCCTCGACGATTGGCGCACCACCGTGCACGTGCTGTTCGTCGACCGGCAGGGCACCGTCTGGGTCGGCACCGACAACGCGGGCCTCTTCCGCGTACGAGACCGGCACCTGCACCACGTCACCATGCCCGATGACACCACGGCGTCGGTCGCGCTGACGGCGCCCATGGCCGACGGTGGTGCCCTGGTGGCTGGCTACTGTGGCGGGTTGCTGAGGCTCGGGAGCGACGAAGCGACGCTCACCCGGGTCTCTGGCATCGCGCACGACGCGTGTGTCTTCTCGCTCGTGCCGGCGCGTGACGGCTCCACCTGGGTCGGCACCGCGGGGCAGCTCTCGACGTTCGATGGCTCGAGCCTGACCACGCGCTTCGAGCTGGCGCCCTCGCCCGATGGCGTCGGCCCCGAGTTCAAGGTGGTGCTCGAGCATGAAGGCGAGGTCTGGCTGGGCACCTCACATGGGCTGTGGCAGCTCGCGTGGCGTGGCGCAGCGCTCGAGCGGGTTCGGGTCTTCACGCACGACGATGGGTTGCCAGGCGACCTCGTGACGGCCGTGCAGCCCGCGCCCGACGGCAGCCTCCTCATCGGCACCACGCGCGGCATCGCCAGGCTCGTCGGCGGAAAGGTCGAGCGCTTCCTTCGTAAGGAGGACGATCGACGCGCCATCGTTCGCGACATCGTCATCGACGCCTCGGGCGCGGTGTGGCTCGCGTCGTATGGAGAGGGTCTCGCCTACGTTCCCGCCGGCCCCACGCCCCGAGCCGCGCGGTGGTTCGGCACCAACGAGGGCTTCTGCAGCAACGAGCTCTCGCGGCTGATTCCGCTCGAGGGCCAGTGGTGGGTCAACAGCAACAGCGGTCTCTTTCGCGTCTCACACCAGGCGCTCGAGGCGTTCGTTCGAGGCGAAGCGCCGCTGCGTTGTCAGCAACTCCTCTCTGGCGAAGGCAACGGCGGTGGGCATCGCGCGGGCGGGCTGCTCGCGTCGGGTGTGCTCGCGTTTCCCACCGTCGAAGGCGTCGCGCTCGTGCGCCCGTCCGAGGTGCCGCCAGCGCCTCCGCCGCCGATGGTCTTCATCGAGCGGGCGAGCCTGGGCGGCGAGGTGGTGCTCGAGGGCAGCACGGCCGCTCCTCCCGCGCACCGCGACTTCGAGGTGCGGCTCAGCACGCCGCCCGACGCCTTCCGCTCGGGCCCGTTGCGGGTGTTGCAGACCCTCAAACGAAACGGCGTCATCGCGCATGAGACGGTCGGCACGCTCGAGGCGAAGTACGTCGACCTCGACCCCGGCACGTGGACCTTCGAGGTGCGCCCCGAAGGCATGGGCCCTGCGACGCCGGCGGTCGCCACGCTGCACTTCACCGTCGAGCCCCGGCTCTGGGAGCGGTTGTCCACGCGCGTCGCGCTCCTCGCGGTGCTGGTGCTGCTCGTGCTCGGGTCGTTCCAGGTGCTCGCGAGTCGAACGCGCGCGCTCGCGGCCGCGCTCGAGGCGCGTGAACGAAGCGCTGCGGCTCAGCGTGAACGCGACGAGGTGTACAAGACGTTGTTCGACGGCTCGCCCGCGCCGCTGCTCGCGTTTCACCGCGGGGCGCTCGTCAGCCTGAACCCGGCCGCGCTTTCACTGCTCGAGGCGCCAGGCGCCCCCGCGTCGCTCCCCATCGCCGACCCCACCCAGGCGGCGAGCTTCACCCGATGGCTCGATGAACCCCTGCCCGACGAGCTCGAGGTCTCGCTGCGTACGGCGACGGGCCAGCACCGGCTCGTGCGCCTGAAGCAGGCGCGGCTGGGCGTCGATGCCTCGCGGGTGGTGGTGGCGGCCATCGACGTGACGGCCGAGCGCGAAGCGGCCCAGGAGCGGGAAGCGCTGCTGGCGCGCACCACGAATGCGCAGCGGCTCGAGGCGCTGGGACGGCTGGCGGCGGGCGTCGCGCACGACTTCAACAACGTGCTGGCCGCGCTGCAGCTCGAGCTCGAAGAGGTGCGCCGGCTGCCCGGCTCCGAGAGCATCGTCGAAGAGATGCAGTCGGGCCTCGATGCTGGGCGGCGGCTCACGCGGCGCTTCCTCGTCTTCGGCAAGGAGGGCGGTCCCTCCGACGTCATCGCCCTCGACGAGGGTTTGCGGCGCGTGCATCCGATGCTGGTGCGGCTGCTGTTGCCCGACGTCGTGCTCGAGCTGTCGTGTGAAGCAGCGGAGGCGAGGGTGCAGCTCGGCGCAGGGCACCTCGACCAGCTGCTGCTCAACCTCGTCGTCAACGCACAGGAGGCAATCGGCGCGCGTGGCGCCATCACGGTTCGAACTCGCCTCACCGAAGCGCCGCCTGCGGGGCACGTGGTGGTGCCGTGTGGCCACGGGCCCTTCGTCGAGCTCGCGGTGAGCGACACCGGCAAGGGTATGGCGCCGCAGACGCTGGCCCGGGCGTTCGAGCCGTTCTTCACCACCAAGGAGCACGGCAAGGGCACGGGCATGGGCCTCGCGGTGGTGCACGGCATCGCCACGCGCGCGCAGGCAGGCATCGTCGTCGGCACCTCTGCGGCCGGCACCACCATCTCGCTCCTCTTCCCCCGGCATGACGCGCCGACGACGGTGGCTGGTGCGGTCGCGACGCCATCGGTCAGGGCGTTCACCGGGCGGGTGCTCATCTGTGAAGACACCGCGCCGCTGCGACGTGCGCTCGTTCGCCTCTTCAGCGGTGCGGGCTTCGAGGTGGTCGACGTCGAGAACGGTGCGCTGGGGCTCGCGCAGTTCGAGAAGCAACCGTTTCAGCTCGTCGTCACCGACCTGGTGATGCCCGAGCTCAACGGCGCACAGCTGATTCAGGCGATTCGTCGGAGCGGCTCGACGGTGCCCATCATCATCGCCTCGGGCTACCCGACCGACGCCCTGGAACAGCTCGACGATGCCTCGCGCGTGGGCGTGAAGAGCATCGAGAAGCCGTGGGAGACCGACGCGCTGCTCGCGCTCGTGCGCAGCCTGCTCACCGCTTCGTGAGGGCCTCGACGAAGGCCCGCGCGACTTCACGCTGCCCCTTCGCGTTCAGGTGCCCGCCGTCGTCGGTCCACGAGGCGCGCAGGCACGGCCAGGTCTTTCCATCGCGCTCGAAGGTGCACGCGTCGGTGCCAGTCGATTCCACGGCCGCGAGGTCGAAGAGGCGCGCAGCGCCGTACGTCTTTCGCAGCAGCTCGTTGAACTCGTGCCGCTTCACGTTCTCCCTCGCGCCCCACGGCGCCGAGCCCGTCAGCCGCTTCGCGAAGGCCTTGAGGCCCGTCTGCACGACGGTGAGCGGCGCGGTGACGTGCACGAACTCCACCGAGGGGAACTTCGCCTTCAGCGCGTCGTGCTTCGCCTGGTACGCGGTGAAGAGCGCGGTGACGTCGGTGTCGGGCGCGAAGTCGACGTAGCAGAGCTTGAGCAGCGCGACCTCGACGCCCGGCGTCTTCTCGAGCGTGGCGGCGAAGTGCTCGAGCTTGCCCAGCGGGTGCTCGTTCTCTCCGACGAAGAAGTGCGTGACGCCGGGCGTGAGCGGAGCGCCAGCGAGTTCGCGAACTGGAACGGTGACGCCTTCTTCCTTCGCGAGCGCCTCGAGGCCGGCGAGCAGGTTCATGCCCACCGACTGGTGCGCGAAGAGCACGCGCTTCGTCGAGAGCGTCTCGAGCTGCGTCTTGAGCGGTTGAGCCATGGCCGTCGCTCCGGTGACCGCGAGGAGAGTGACGAATGCGCGCGTCATGCCGCCAGCATTCGCCTCGGGCCCGACGCTGACAAGCGAACTCAGCTGTAGCCGAGGTTGGGGCCGAGCCAGCGCTCCACCACGTCGACGGCCATGCCTTTGCGCTTCGCGTAATCTTCGACCTGGTCGCGGCCGAGCTTGCCGATGCCGAAGTACCGCGCCTCGGGGTGGTTGAAGTACCAGCCCGACACGCTGCTCGCGGGCAGCATCGCCATCGACTCGGTGAGTGACACGCCCGTCGCTTTCGTCGCCTCGAGCAACGAGAACAGCGCGGGCTTCTCGGTGTGGTCGGGGCACGCGGGGTAGCCAGGCGCGGGGCGAATGCCGCGGTAGCGCTCCCGAATGAGCTCGTCGGTCGTCAGCTTCTCGCCCTTGCCGAAGCCGCACCACTCACGCGCGCGCTTGTGCATCAGCTCGGCGAGGCCCTCGGCCAGACGGTCTCCGAGCGCCTGCACCATGATGGCGGAGTAGTCGTCGAGCTTCGCTTTGAACTCGTTCGCGAACGTCTCGACGCCCGGGCCCGCGGTGACGACGAAGCCGCCCATGGCGTCGACGCGCCCCGAGTCCTTCGGAGCGACGAAGTCGGCGAGCGACAGGTTCTGCTCGTTCTGCTGCTTCTCGGCCTGCTGGCGCAGCATCGAGAACTTCGAGACGACCTTCGCGCGTGAAGCGTCGGCGTAGATCTCGACGTCGTCGCCCACCGCGTTGCACGGCCAGAAGCCGACGATGGCCTTCGGGGTGAAGCGCTTCTCCTGCGCAATCTGCGCGAGCAGCTTCTTGGCGTCGGCGAACAGCTTGCGGGCCTCACCGCCCACCACTGCGTCTTCGAGAATGCGGGGAAACGCGCCGTGCAGCTCCCACGCCGAGAAGAACGGGCCCCAGTCGATGAAGGGCACGATGTCTTCCACCGGCACGTCGAAGCTGCGGGTGCCGAAGAACTCGGGCGTCGCCAGCTCGGCCTTCGCCCAGTCACAGGTGAAGCGGCGCTTGCGGGCCTCCTCGATGCTGAGCAGCTTGCGGGTGTTCTGCCGCTCGGCGAAGTCGACGCGCAGCGCCTCCTGCTTCGCGTTCGTCTCGGCGAGGAACTTCGGCTTCTGCTCGGGCGAGAGCAGCGCGCTCACCACGTTCACCACGCGCGAGGCGTCGAGCACGTGGGCCACGCCGTGTTGGTATTCCGGAGCCACCTTCACCGCGGTGTGCGCCGGCGACGTCGTCGCGCCGCCGATGAGCAGCGGCACCGTGAAGCCCTGGCGCGTCATCTCCTTCGCGACGTGCACCATCTCGTCGAGCGAGGGCGTGATGAGGCCCGAGAGCCCGATGACGTCAGCGCCCTGTTCCTTCGCGGTGGCGAGAATCTTCTCGGCCGAGACCATCACGCCGAGGTCGGTCACCTCGTAGTTGTTACAGGCGAGCACCACGCCGACGATGTTCTTGCCGATGTCGTGCACGTCGCCCTTCACCGTGGCGAGCAGCACCTTGCCCTGCGCACGGCCGGCGCCGCCCTTCGCGATGGCCTGCCGCTTCTCCTCCTCCATGAACGGGGTGAGCCACGCGACCGCGCGCTTCATCACGCGAGCCGACTTCACCACCTGCGGGAGGAACATCTTGCCGGCGCCGAAGAGGTCGCCGACGACGCGCATGCCGTCCATCAGCGGGCCTTCGATGACGTCGAGCGGGCGGGGCAGCTGTTTGCGCGCCTCTTCGGTGTCGGCGTCGATGAAGGCGTCGATGCCCTTCACCAGCGCGTGCTTGAGGCGCTCGGTCACGCTCTGCTGGCGCCACGCGAGATCTTCCTTCACCTCGCCCTTCGACGCGCCGCCCTGTTCGGCTTTGAGCGACTCGGCCTTCTGAATGAGCCGCTCGGTCGCGTCGGGCCGGCGGTTGAGCAGCACGTCTTCGATGCGCTCGAGCAGGTCGGGCGGAATCTCGGCGTACACGCCCAGCATGCCGGCGTTGACGATGGCCATGTCCATGCCGGCCTTCACCGCGTGGTACAAAAACGCCGTGTGCATCGCCTCGCGCACGGGGTTGTTGCCGCGGAACGAGAACGACACGTTCGACACGCCGCCCGACACCTTCGCGCCCGGCAGCGTCTTCTTGATGATGCGGGTCGCCTCGAAGAAGTCGACGGCGTAGTTGTTGTGCTCCTCGATGCCCGTCGCGACCGTGAGGATGTTGGGGTCGAAGATGATGTCTTCGGGTGGGAAGCCGGCCTTCTCGACGAGCAGATGGTACGCGCGCGTGCAGATGCGCACCTTCTCGTCGCGGCTCGCGGCCTGGCCCTGCTCGTCGAACGCCATCACCACCGCCGCCGCGCCGTAGCGCCGCAGCAGCTTCGCCCGGCGGAGGAACTCGGCCTCACCGTCTTTGAGCGAGATGGAGTTGACGATGCCCTTGCCCTGCAGACAGCGCAGGCCGGCCTCCAGCACGCTCCACTTCGAGGAGTCGATCATCACCGGCACGCGGGAGATCTCCGGCTCCGACGCCATGAGGTTGAGGAACTTCGTCATCGTCGCTTCGGAGTCGATGAGGCCTTCGTCGACGTTCACGTCGATGACGTTGGCGCCGCTCTCGACCTGCTGCCGCGCGATGGCGATGCACGTGTTCCAGTCGCCCTCCTTGAGCGCCTTCGCAAACTTCGGAGACCCGGTGATGTTGGTGCGCTCACCGATGACGATGAACTGGCTGGCTGAGGTGGTCATTGGAGTCGGCTCGATTCAGCGAATGGTGAGGGGCTCGAGGCCCGAGAGGCGCTGCACCGTGTGGGGCGCGCCGACGACGTGGGGCTTCTGGCTCTTCACCGCCTGCGCGATGGCCGCGATGTGCGCGGGGGTGGAGCCGCAGCAGCCACCGACGAGGTTGAGCCAGCCCTGCTTCGCGAAGTCGCCGAGCACGTTGGCCATGTCGGCCGGCGTCTCGTCGTAGCCGCCGAAGGCGTTGGGCAGGCCCGCGTTCGGGTAGCAGCTCACGTAGCACTCGGCGACCTGCGCGAGCTCTTCGACGTAGGGCCGCATGTCCTTCCCGCCGAGGGCGCAGTTGATGCCCACCGAGAACGGCTTCGCGTGGCGAATCGAGTTGTAGAACGCGGTGATGGTCTGGCCCGAGAGCGTGCGGCCCGAGCGGTCGGTGATGGTGACCGACACCATGACGGGCACGCGATAGCCGACCTCGTCGAAGACACCCTCGATGGCGAAGAGCGCGGCCTTCGAGTTGAGCGTGTCGAAGATGGTCTCGACCAGCAGCGCATCGACGCCGCCTTCGAGGAGCGCGCGAATCTGCTCGGTGTACGCGTCGACGACCTGGTTCCACGTGACGGCGCGGTACTCGGGGCGGTTCACGTCGGGCGAGAGCGAGAGCGTGCGGTTGAGCGGCCCGATGGCCCCGGCGATGAAACACGTGCGGCCCGGCGTCTTCGCCTCGGCCTTCTCGACGGCGCGGCGCGCACACGCGATGGCGGCCAGGTTCATCGCTTTGACGTGCGGCTCGAGCTTGAAGTCGGCCTGCGCAATGGAGGTCGCTCCGAAGGTGTTCGTCTCGATGACGTCTGCGCCGGCCTCGAGGTACTGCAGGTGAATGGCCTCGATGACGTCGGGCCGGGTGATGCAGAGCACGTCGGAGTTGTTCTTCAGCTCGTGCGGGTGCGTCTTGAACTGCTCGCCGCGGTAGTCGGCCTCGCCGAGCTTGTACGTCTGCACCATCGAGCCCATCGCGCCGTCGAGCACGACGATGCGTTCGGCGAAGAGCTTCTCGAGGGCCTGGCTTCTGGGTGGAGTGGGCATGAGGTCGTCTTTCGGTTCAGGCGCGCGCTTCACGAGCGGCGCGTTTCGAGGGCCGGGCGGGCCGGGAGGCAGTGAGCAGGAACGCGCGGAACGGCGAGCTGCCGTCGCGCGGCGTCGAGGTGAGGGTGACGTCGGTGAAACCGGCGGCGTGCAGCGCGGCTTCGAGCGTCTGCGGCTCGAAGCCCAGATGCTGGTGGCCGAGGCGCGCCTTCACCCAGCCTTCGGCGTGGGGCATCAGCTCCATCACCACGACGCGGCCGTTCGGCTTGAGCAGCTGCCCCGCCTGGGTGAGCACGGCTGCCGGGTCGTTCACGTGGTGCAGGCTCTGCGAGATGACGACGAGGTCGTGCTTCGGCAGGCCCGCGGGGAGGTCGTGCAGGTCGGCCTCGACGAACGAGACGTTCGAGCGCTTCTCCCTCGAGAGCCGCGCCTTCGCCTGCTCGAGCGCCGCGGCGCTGCGGTCGATGGCGGTGACGTGCCGGGCCCAGCGTGAGAGCTCGGCCGTCAGCACGCCGGAGCCGCACCCGAAGTCGGCCACGTCGAGCTTCGGCAAGAGCGACGACAGCGCCGACGCCCACAAGAGCCACGACTGCCCGGGCTCGAGCAGCTTCTCGTTGAGCGTGTGCCGGTCTTCACGGCGGCGGAGCAGCTCGGTCAGCCGGGCCTGGTCGCCGTGCGCGTCTTCCGACTTCTGCGCGAGCTGAATGAGCGGCCACCGCGCGTCGGAGGCGTCGACGGCGAGCGAGTAATAGGTGAACCCCGCCTGACGCTCTTCGCGGATCAGCTCGAGGGCTTTGAGCTTCGCGAGGTGGTGCGAGACCGACGACTGCGCCACCCCGATGAGCGAGACGACCTCGCTCACGTTCAGCTTGGCCACCGCCACCAGCCGCAGAATGCGCAGCCGCGTCGGGTCGCCCAGGGCGTGGAAGGTCTCTGACAGCTCCATATCGGTATATCGATGTACGTCGATATGGAGTGTCGCGCAAGTCGAGCCGCTTTCCAGACACCCGCCAGTTGCGCGGGTAACGTTCGCCAGATGCGAGTCGCGGCAGCCGTCGTGCTGGTGATGTCGAGTGCGTGCATCGAGCTGTCGCTTCCCCAACCGCCGCCGCCTCCTGGGCCGGGCACGGTTCAAGGTACGGCGGTCTATGCGGTGCCGGGTCGTGCGGGGTACCGGCCCGCAGGCGGAGCGCGCGTCACGCTGCTCTCCACCGGTGCGGGCACGGTGGCCGCGGCCGACAGCGGGCGCTTCACGCTCTCGAACGTTCGCACCAGCACCGGTCTGCTGCTCTTCACCGTCGACCTCGACGGCGATGGAACGGCCGACCGTCAACGCGCGCTCGACCTCGCCACCATCGGCGCCGGCCCCGGGAAGAACGTCGCGCTGGGTGACGTGGTGCTGTCTCAGAACGCGACCGTCACGGGGCGCGTGCTGCGCGCCGACAACCCGCTGCCCACCGGTCATGGAGGCATCGCCGTCTTCGTTCCCGGCGCGCCGTACGCGACCGCCACCGCCGACACGGGTGACTTCGTGCTCGAGAACCTGCCCGAGGGCACCGTGCGGCTCGCCTTCTTCCTGCAGGGCTACGGCGCCGAGAGCCGTGACGTCGCCGCGCGAGGTGGTGAAGAGAGCCGCGTCTCCACCACCAGCCTCAAGCGCAGCACCGAGGCTGTCACGCCGGCGACCGTGTCGGGCGTGATTCGCCTCGACGACGGTACGCCCGTCGCCAACGCGCGCGTGCGGTTCGTCTCGCCCACGTCGACCTTCGTCGTCACCACCGACGCCACTGGGGCCTTCAGCACCACGACGATGAACGCGACGCTCTACCAGGTGGCCATCGAGGCCGACGGCGCCACGTCGCTCCGGCTGTACAACGTGCTGCTGCTGCCGGGCATGAACGACCTCGGCGCGTTGCAGTTGACGCGCGGCGAGTCGATGCCGCTGTCGGTCGATGCGGGTGAGCTGACGCCATTCGACGGAGGCCTCGCGGCTGACGGAGGGCCCGCCGGCACCAGCGCCGTCATCGACCCATCGGTGCTCGAGCTCGCGCCGGGGGCGATGGGGCAGTTGAGCAGCGGCCGCTCCACGGGGCCCAGGCCGCTCACCGCGCATTGGCGAAACGCGGGAGACGGCGGCCTCGGCGTCACCTTCAGCGCACCAGACACGAGCGCGTCGTTCGTGCAGGTGTTCGCGCCCGATGCGTCGGGGCTCTTCCCCATCGCATTGCGGGTCACCGACGTCGTCGGCGTCGACAGCGTCGAGGCGCGAGGCGTGGTGCGCGTCGGTGCACGGCCCTCGGTGACGGTCTCGGTCGACGGTGGCGTGAGCGTCGCGCCTGGTGCCACCGTCTCGCTCGACGCCATCGGCACCACGAGCGACGGGCAGAGCATCGCCTCGTTCAGGTGGACGCAGCGCACCGGCCCAGCCATCACCATCGGCGCGAACGACGGCCCGCGGCTCTCGTTCATGGCACCGCTCGTCGTCGGCCCCACGCCGATGACCATCGACGTCGTCGCCATCACCACCCTCGGCTTCGAGAGCACGCCGGCGAGCGTCACCCTCGTGCTTCAGCCGGCTGGAGTTCCGACCCTCGTCGCGAACCCGTCAGCGCCCATCGTGCTCTTCGACGGCGGCAGCACGGTCGTCACCTTCACCGCGAGCGTCATGGGCGGCCCACCCGACGCGGGGTGGGTCTTCAGCTGGTCTCCGTTGCGCGGCGGGTGCCCGTTGCCTGACGGCGGCCTCGACTCCACGTGCCCCGAGGGCTGGGCGTTGTCGAACGTGACGGGCGGCACGGCGCAGTTCCAGGCGCCCTTCGTGTCTGGCGACAAGACGTTTCCCTTCACGGTGACGGCCACGCCCGCGGCAGGCACGCCCGTCTTGTCGACGCAGGTGTCGGTCGACGTGCTCGACCGACTGCCGCCCACCTGCCGGAGCAGCCCGCTCTCGCCTCTCAGCGTGCAGGTGCAGTGCAACGAGCCCATGCTGGTCAACGCGCTCACCGGTCTCGACGCAGGCTCCGCTGCATCGTCACGCGTGGTGGCCGACGGCGGGTTGCTCACGTTCTTCTTCGCCAGCGTGTTGCCGCCGACGCCGCTGCAGTTCGGCATCAGCGGGCTCGTCGACCGCAGCGGCAACGCACCGGCGGCCTTCACGCTCGGGGGCACGCCGCGGCTGACGCTCAGCCCCACCTACGTCTCGAGCGGCGCCACCTCGACCACCAACACCCGCGCCGCGTGGATGAGGCTCGCCACCGACGGCGGCACCTCGCCATTCGCCATCGTCGCGCGCGCCACCGGTTCGGTCGACCGCAAGATCTGGGTGTTCAACCCGCCTTCCATCTGCGGAGGCCCGTCGTGCCCACTCGTGCCGTCGGTGTTCCAGGAGATTCCCTTCTATGGAGCCCTGACCAGCTCGACCGCGAGCGTCGCGTTCGCTGGGCGCGCCTACGTCATCACCTCACGCGGAAACCCGTCGTCGCTCGTCGAGTATGCGAACGGCCAGTGGCAGGAGGTGCCGGTGACGTCGACGCCCGACCTCTTCAGTCTGGGCACCGACGGCAAGCAGCTCTTCGTCTTCTCGGTCGATGGCGGGTCGCTCGAGCGTCGGCTCTTCGATGGAGGAACGTTCGGGCCCGCCGAGCTGGTGACGCCGATTCCGAATGGCGTGCAGTCGGTCGAGATGGCTGCGACGCCGGGCCGCCGCAGCTTCGTCTTCACCACGACGGCAGGCACGGGGAGCGTCTTCGAGCAGCTCTCACCGCCGCTGTGGAACGTGCCGACGAACACGCTGTCGCTCGACACGCAGAACGTCGACCTCAAGGCCGTCATGTTCGGCGAAGACCTGCACGACGCGTTCGTGTTCCGTCGAATCAGCGATGGGTTCGTCGAGGCGAAGGCGTGGAACCCCTTCACGATGCAGACGATGACGAGCGCGGGCGTGCCGACCGACGAGTACGACGTCGCGCCCTTCGGTGCGGGCGCGTTGCTGGCGTGGAGCAGCGCCGGCTCGATTCACCTGGCGCTGGTGACGCGGGGCCCGGCGGCCATCACGATGTCAGACGTCGTGCTCGAAGACGGCGGCCTGTCGTTCGGCAATGGCGGGCAGGGCTCGTTCCCCCGCCTCACCGTCGAGGGCACCGAGGTGCGGCTCGCGTGGCAGGAAGAGGCCTTCGCGGGCGCGGGCTACCAGGTGTTCGGGCTCGTGATTCGGTGACGACGACGAGAAGAGGTTCAGCACGCGCCCGAGTGAGAAAGCCAGGGTTTGAAGCACCGTTGAAGGGTGGTGTCCGCCATGGACGAATCCCCCGTGATGGAGGATCCCGGAATCGAACCGGGGAGTTTGCGTGTACGGCCTCATCGGCCGGGCGCGTGCTGTGCTCCTTCACACGCCCGCGGCGTTCTTTCCTGACGGCGCCTCGAGCCACGCGTCGACGTTGGAGTGCACCGGGAGCGCGGCGAATCGTGCCGGCGTCTGCTTCGCGCTCGAGCGGGCTTCGACCTCGACCGGCCGGAGTCGCCACGCTTGCGCCACTTCGTCGTCGAGCAGGTGCGTGGGCCGCACGTTGCCGAGCGCCGCCAACATCGACTCCCGCACGCGCGGGTGAAGCGTCTCGAGCTGCGTGAGCAACGCGCCCATGGCGTCGCGGCGTGAGTCGGGCTGCGAGCCGCACAGCGTGCACGGCAGAATGGGAAAGCCCTCGAGCGCCGCGAACGCCGCGATGTCGACTTCGGCGCACTCGACCAATGGGCGAATCACGTCGAAGCGCCCGTCATCGGTGCGGTAGCTGGCGGGCATCGCCTGCAGCTTGCCGGTGAAGACGAGGTTGAGCAGAAACGTCTCGAGCGTGTCTTCGCGGTGGTGGCCCAGCGCGATGGTGGTGCAGCCCAGCCGCTCGGCCGCGGTGTACAGAATTCCCCGGCGGAGTCGGCTGCAGGTCGAACAGGGTGTCTCTCCCGCGTCGAGGTGCTGCTTCACCGTCGAGTACGTGTCCTCCGACAACACCTCGAAGCGATGGCCCGAGCGCTTCAGGTACTCCACGAGCGGCGCGCCGTCGTAGCCGGGCTGGCGCTGGTCGAGGTGCACCGCGACGAGCTCGACGCGAAAGGGCAGGGTGCGCACGAGGCGGGCGAGCAGGTGCAGCATCGTCCAGCTGTCTTTGCCGCCCGAGAGGCACACCATCACGCGCGCGTCGGGCTTCAGCAGGCCGTGCCCGTGCACCGTCTTCGTGACGCGCGAGAGCAGCCGGCGCTCGAGGCGTTCACGTTCGTCGCGATTCTCGGTGGCGCTCATGCGAGCACCGCATTGCCACGAAGTCGGCGTCGGCCGCTACTCCACCTGCACGACGTAGAAGGTGATGGTCGCCGCCCCAGCGCCGTTCGTGCGGCGCACTGTGATCGCGGTCGAGCCCGAGAAGTCGAAGGTGAACGCCGCCTCGAGCGGTACCCCGCTGTCGGGCACGTTCGTCTCGCCCATGCCCTGCCCGAAGGACGACTGCGCGCTCGAGAAGACGAAGGTGCGGGAGAGGTCGACGGCGGTGATCATGGACGAGGCCGAGAGCTGGCCCGGCGTGAGGCTGAGCGTGCGCTCCTGCACCGTGGCGAGCGTGCCGAAGTCGAGGCGCTCGTACTCCGCGACGCCCAGGGGCATCGCAGCACACCCGGCGTCGAGGTACGCGCGCGCCATGCGAACTTCGGAGGGGCTGACGAGCGGCGCTCCGCGAGCCATCATCGCGCAGGTGTTGATGTCGCCGTTCACCGCGGTCGTCGCCTGTGTGAGCAGCGCGCGTTGGGTGCTCGCTGGAGGCAGGCCGCTCGAGACCAGGTCGGTGACGGCCGGCCCGAAGCCACCATCGAAGGCGCCGCGGGTGACGGTGAGGCCCTGCCACTCCACCGCCTGCAGCTCATACCCCGCGCACGCGGTGTTCGAGAGCGTCACGCTGGTGGGGCTGGTGAGCGAGAAGACGGTGGCGTCTTCGTCGTCGTAGAGCTGCGTGTCGTTGCTGAGGGTCTTCAAGAGGAAGCTCTTGTTCGGGTCGACACCGCCGCTGGGCAGCGTGATGGGTGAGCCGCACGAGGCCGAGCCGACGGCCATCACGCGCAGGCCGGTCACGATCTCGACCGCCTGCCACTGCACCGTCGTGGCCGTCACACCGGCGCGCCTGACGCAGCTCACGTTGCTGCCGCTGATGCGGCACCGCGCCTCGGCGTCGGAGAACGTGTTCGCGGTGCTCGTCTGGGTGAACAACATGGTCGCGCCCGCCGAGGTGAGCGCGGGCGTGATGGGGCAGGAGGCGCTGAGGGTCTGCGTCACCATGAAGCCTGCGTCGACGCTGCCGCCATCGGGCAGGCCGCCGTCGAGTGGGGTGACGACCTGCGGGCCCATCACGCACGCACCGCGGCGAACCATCGGCGTCGCGTTCACGGTGACGGTGGCCGGCGTGAACAACGCGCCCGAGGCCTGGAGCACCACGGCCGAACCGCCCGTCAGCACACGCACGAAGACGGTGTCGGTCGAGGCGCCCGACGCGAGCAGCTGAGAGGTCGAGGGCGCCGTGCACGACGGGTCGGCGTAGTAGCGCGCGGCGCCGTTGGGCGTGGTGCCGAAGGTGATGGTCGTCGTCGCTCCGACGGGCGTGGTCACCGTGCCTTTGCGCGTCTGGTAGGTGAGGGCGAAACACTGCCCCGCTCGCAACGGGCTGGGCGGCGCGTTGGTGAACACGATGGTGTCGGGGCCATCGGTCACCGTGAAGACCTGGCTCGCCGGGGTGAGGCCGCTGGCGGTGGCGACGAGCTGGAACATGCTGGCGGTGGTGCCACGCCCAACGACGGTCGCCGACGAGCTGCCCGCGGGAATGGTCACCGTCGTGATGGGCGTCGAGGTGCAGTTCGAGGCCGTGTGGAGCGTGGTGGTGGCGTTCGTCGCGAACGTCACGACGGTCGGCGCACTCACCGGTGCCGGTCTGCCCTGGGCGTCACGCGCCTCGACCGTGAGCGAGAACGAGCAGGTGTAGACGGGCTGCGTCCGCGGCGAGTTCGTGAAGACGAGCTGCGTCGGCGGGCCCACGGCCGAGCCTCCACCGCTCGCACCTCCTGCCGCGCCGCCACCTGCCCCTGCGCCGCCACCACCGGTGCCTGCACCACCACCGCCTGCACCTGCGCCACCACCCGCGCTTCCACCAGCCGCTCCACCCGCGCGCCCACCGGCCGTACCGCCACCGCTCCCACCGGCAGTGCCCCCTGCGGTGGTTCCGCCAGCCGTCGTTCCACCAGCCGTCGCTCCACCGGCGCTTCCACCCGCGTCGCCGCCTGCGTCACCACCGCCGATGCCGCCCCCGGCTCCACCTGCGTCGCCACCTGCCGTGCCGCCCGAAGTGCTTCCGCCCGCGGCGTTGCCGCCAGCAGACGAACCACCGCCGGCCAAGCCACCGCTGGTCGAGCCTCCGCCAATCGCTCCACCAGCCGCGCCGCCCGCGGCGGGCGCGCTCTTCGACACGCACTCGCGGCCACTGCCGACGTCACGACAGACGAAGCCGTCGAGGCAGTCGTCGTCGCTGGTACAGGCGAAGCGCTTCTGGTCGAGCCCCAGCGGGCCACACTGGCAACCAACGAACGACGCACTGAGGAGCAGCGCCAGGGCGCGCAGGTCGAGCTTCATGGAAAGACTCCAGAGACCGCGACGCCCGTGGGCGAAAACCCGATGGAGACCTGGGCCGGCGACGCGGGCGCTCCGACGAAGAACAACACCGCTCCAGCAACGACGAGCGTTCCACCGAGGCCGAACATCACGTTGGCGATGGTGGCTTGCGAGCGCGCCTGCGCCTCGGCGGCGGCCGCGTCACGCTGCGAGATGCCGGTGACGAGCCCTGCTTCGTTGGTGGCCGCGCCCGTCACGCGCGCGCGCGAACCGTTCGAGAGCAGACCGAACGCCACACCGACGCCGATGGCGACGACGCCTGCGCCAGCTGCCGCGTACCCAGCCGGACGAAGCCAGCTTCCCGTGGTCGGCGCTGTTGTCTTCGGCTCGACCGTGACGACGGCGGTCTCGACCGGTTTCGGTGGCGTGGTCGCGACTGGGGCTGGGGCTTTGTCCGTGCCTTCGTGGGTGAAGGGCCCGAGCTCGAGCAGCACCTCGTCGTGTTTGCCGAGCAGCTCGACGCGCCAGACGACCTTCGCGGCCTCGAGCGGAGCCTTCGCAGCACCAGCCTCGATGGGCACTTCGCGTGAGAGGGGCTCGGGCCCTTCGGTCAGCACGAAGCGCGCCTTCTTCACCAGCCGCAGCGTGTCTTTCTTCACGAGCACGTTGAGGCTGGTCACCTTCGGCCCCGTCGTCGCGCCCGGCTCGAGCTGCAGCGGCGCGTTCTCGGCGACCCAGTCTTTGGCTTCGTAGAACGGCGTGCGCACGCGGGGCGGGTGGTCTCCCGACAGCTTGAACTCGGGGTTCAGCGTGAGGAGCGCGCGGAACGCGTCACGGGCCTTCGGCTCCTTGTTCATCGTGCCGAACACGATGCCCTGCAGCTCGAGCAGCTCGAGCACCTGCGCGCGATCGTTTCCCGGCGTGGCTTCGGCGGCCGCGAGCGTGCGCGCAGCCTTCTCGAGCTCGAGGTCTTCGAGCAGCTTTCGCCCTTCGCGAATCTTCGGATTGGGTGCGGCGGCGGCGACGGCGGCCAGCAGCACCACGCTCCCCACGAGCATGCGCATTGGCCACCCAGTGTAGAGGAATTCTGTGCTGACACTGGATGATCGTTTGACTGATCAACTGCGCGACACCACACTGACCCACAGTGTCCCCGCAGTCTTTTCAGCCCGGACGCGGCGGGTGGGAGCCTGGCACCACGGTCGGCTCGTACCTGCTGATGACGCCCATCGCCCAGGGAGGCATGGCGGAGATCTGGCTGGCGCGCCAGTCGGGCCTCAAGGGCTTCGAGCGGTTGGTCGTCATCAAACGAATGATCGACGCGCTCGAGAGCGACCCCGAGCACGTCGAGATGTTCCTCACCGAGGCGCGGCTCGCGGCGCAGCTGAACCACCCGCACGTGGTGCAGATCTTCGATCTCGGCGAAGACGCGAACTCGCTGTACCTGGTGATGGAGTACCTCGACGGCGAGAACCTGTCGGTGGTGCGGCGCATGGGCGTGAAGCACCAGCTGCCGCTGCTCGATCACTTCGCGGCGCGCATGATCGCGTGGGCTGCTGATGGCCTGCACTACGCGCACACGCGGGTCGGCGTCGACGGCCGGCCCATCGGCATCGTGCACCGCGACATCTCGCCGCAGAACCTGTTCGCGACGTTCGACGGCGGCATCAAGGTGCTCGACTTCGGCGTGGCGAAGCTCGCCAGCCAGCACACGAGCTCGGGCAAGCTGAAGGGCAAGCTCGGGTACATGTCGCCGGAGCAGGCGCGCGGGGAGCAGATCGACGCTCGCAGCGACGTCTTCGCGCTCGGCATCGTGCTCTTCGAGCTGATCACCCGCTCGAGGCTCTTCCCCGGCATCGAAGACACCCAGGTGCTCGGCGCCATCGCTCACGGCACCATGCCGCGGCCGAGCGAACGGCGGCCCGACGTCGACCCCGCGATGGAGCAGATCATCTTGAAGGCCATGGCCGGCCGGAAAGAGGAGCGCTATCAGAGCGCCCGCGAGCTTCAGGACGCGCTCGAGGGCTGGCTCGCGAAGGGCGGCTTCGTCGTCACCACGAGCGACGTCGCCGACTACCTGCGCGCGCTCTTCGCGAGACGCATTCACGACCGCCGCCAGATGATCGAAGCGGCGATGCGCGCCGAGATGACGCCGAACGGCGTGGCCAACGTGCAGCGGCTCGCCCGCACGGCCACCACGTCGGCCATCACCTCGAAGAGCAAGGCCGAAGCGCAGCGGGCAGGCAAACGGTCTCTGGTGCCCGTCGTCATCGGCGGCCTGCTCGGCGCCATCGTCATCGCAGGCGTCACCATCGGCGTGTTGTCGTCGCGCGATCGTGACCCCGAGGTGGTGATGAAGGCGGTGCCGACGGTGGCAGAGGTGAAGCCTCCGCTCGCGCCTCCCGTGCTCGTGGTCAGCAGCTCTCCGCCGGGCGCCTCCATCAGCGTCGACGGCATCAGCGTCGGCACGGCTCCCGTCACGCTCGACGCGCTCTCGCCCGGAGAGCACAAGCTCGAAGCGACGCTCGAGGGCTTTCTGCCCGCGACCCGAACGGTGCCGCTGCCGAACCCGGGAGAGCGGTTCAACCTCGAGCTCGCCTTGGCGCCTGCGCCCGTCGCTCCGCCCGTCGTCGTCGAGAAGCCGGCCGACAAACCCCAGCCCGTGAAGCCCAAAGCGATGGGCAAGCTCACGCTCAAGACGACGCCGTGGACGAGCGTGTTCCTCGGCGCCCGCAAGCTGGGTGACACGCCGCTCATCGACGAGCCGCTGCCGGTGGGCACGCACGTGCTCAAGCTCAAGAACCCCGACACCGGGCTCGACAGCTCCATCGAGGTCGAGATCAAGGCAGGGCAGGTGACGACGAAGAAGCTGCGGCTGTAGTCGACGAACCTGCACAGAGTGACGCGACGAGGTGTCGTATCGTCAGCGTGATGAAGCTCTTCGTTCGAACCTGTCTGGCCGTCGCGTTCGTCGCGACTACGTCGTGCACGCCGCCCGTTCAGATGCAGGAGTGCGGGCCTGCCAACTGCTCCGGGTGCTGTCAGGCCGGCCAGTGCCAGGCAGGCGTCACCGAAGGCGCGTGTGGCCGCGGTGGCTCGACCTGCGCGCCCTGTCAGCTCGGGAGCACGTGCTCGCTCGGCGTCTGCAGCGGCTTCAACCCGACGGGCGGAGGCTTCGTCACGGCGGGCGGCTCCGCTGCGGGTGGTTCTGCGATGGCTGGTGGCGCGGCCGGCGGGTCGGTCATGGCGGGCGGAACGGCGGGCGGCTCCACGACCGCTGGTGGAACGGCGAGCGCAGGCGGCGCGGCTGGAGGAATCGCGACGGCAGGTGGAAGTGCGACGGCTGGCGGAGCGGCGACGGCGGGCGGGTCTGCTTCAGCAGGCGGCTCCGCGGCTGGTGGGTCCGCGGCTGGTGGCTCGGCGACCTGCGCCGGCACGCTCGTCGAATGTTCGAGCATGTGCGTCGACCCGCTCTCGAGCCTCGAGCACTGCGGTGGCTGCGGGCGCGCGTGTGGTCAGGGAGAGGTCTGCAACCGCGGAACGTGTCAGGTGCTGCCGCTCGACTGCACGACGGGGCCCGGTTGCGGCCCGGGCTTCTTCTGCGACCCCATCAGCCGTCGGTGCATGGCGGGCTGCCGCCTCATCGCCGACTGCCCCATGGGCGCGACGTGCAACGCGGGGACGTGTCAGTGCCCGTCGGGACAACACGCGTGCGGCCAGCAGTGCGTCTCTGACACGGCGACGTCGTCGTGCGGTACCTCATGCACCGCCTGCGCGCAGCCGGCGAATGGAACGGCGACGTGCGCGGCGTCGAGCTGCAGCTTCACCTGCGCCAGCGGCTACGTGCGGAGCGGCTCGGCGTGCGTCGACGTCAACGAGTGCCTCACCGCCAACGGCGGCTGCAGCGCGAACGCGACCTGCACCAACACCGTCGGCTCCCGAACGTGCGCGTGCAACACGGGCTTCACCGGAGACGGCGTCACCTGCACCGACGTCGACGAGTGCGCGACGAACAACGGCGGCTGTGCGGCGGCGCCAGGCGGCGTGTGCACCAACACCCCGGGCTCGCGAACCTGCGCCTGCGCGAGCGGCTTCACCGGCAACGGCATGACGTGCACCGACATCGACGAGTGCGCGACGAACAACGGCGGCTGTGCAGCGGCGGCGACGTGTCTCAACACACCAGGCTCGCGCACGTGCACCTGCAACATGGGTTACTCGGGCAACGGCACCGACATCGACGAGTGCCTCGTGAACAACGGCGGCTGCGCGGTGCCCGGCGGGGTCTGCACCAACACGCCCGGCTCGCGAACCTGCGCCTGCGCGACGGGCTTCACGGGAACGGGCATGACGTGCACCGACACCGACGAGTGCGCGACGAACAACGGGGGCTGCGCGGCGGCCCCTGCGGGCGTCTGCACCAACACACCGGGCTCGCGAACCTGCGCCTGCGCCACCGGCTACACGGGCGACGGGGTCAGCTGCGTCGACGTCGACGAGTGCCTCACCGGCAACGGCGGCTGCGACCCGAACGCGACGTGCGCGAACACCGTCGGCAGCCGCACCTGCACCTGCCCGGTCGGCTTCGCCGGCAACGGGGTGACCTGCACCTGTGGCGGGGTCACCTGCCGCACGCCGGGTGCGCCGAGCTGCTCGACGCCCACGAGCCGGGTGGTTCCTTCGACCCCCGCAACGTGCCCTGCCAACGCGTGCGTGTACTCGATGATGAACGAGGCGTGCCCCAACGGCTGCGTCATGGGGGCGTGCGTGGTGTGGCGTCAGACGGCCTCGGGGAGCGGCACGAACCGGCCGAGCCCGCGCGCGAGTCACGCGATGGCCTACGACTCCGCCCGGCAGCGCGTGGTGCTCTTCGGCGGCACCGACGGCGTCGGCCGCCTCTCGGACACCTGGGAGTACGACGGCACCACGTGGACGCAGGTGTTCCCCACCGTGTCACCGCCCGGCCGTGAACGCCACGCGATGGCCTTCGATGCGCAGCGCTCGCGCGTCGTCATGTTCGGCGGCGTGAACTCGAACGGTGAGCTGCAAGACACGTGGATCTTCACCGGCACCACGTGGGTCGAGCTCGCGACGACGGGCACCCGGCCCGCGGCCCGCGTCGAGCACGCGATGGCGTATGACTCGCTCAGGCAGCGGGTGGTGCTCTTCGGCGGCAGCAACCTCGGCTTCGCGCTCGGCGACACGTGGGAGTGGAACGGCGGCGCGTGGACGCAGGTCGCGCTGACGGGAACGACGCCACCCGGCTACCGCGGTCACGCGATGGCGTTCGACTCGACGCGCAACCGCGTGCTGCTCTTCGGCGGCGGCGGAGGGACCGCCACGTACCAGACGGCGACGTGGGAATGGGATGGCACGACGTGGGTCTCGCAGGGGCCCGTTGGCTCGGGGCCTCCTCGAGAGTTCGTCGCGATGGCGTTCGATTCGCGGCGCGGGAAGACGGTGCTGTTCGGTGGCTCCTTCACCAGCACGTCGACGACCCATTACGACGAGACGTACGAGTGGAGCGGCACGTCTCCCTGGGTGCAGGTCGCGACGACGGGAACGAAGCCGACGCTGCGGCGGCAACACGCCATGGCGTACGACTCCAACCGCGGCCGCGTCGTGATGTTCGGCGGCGCCAACGGCCAGGCGCGTAACTCGCAGACGTGGGAGTACGGGCCCTGACGTTCAGCCGTAGGGCCCGATGGCAAAGCCGTCTTCGCGCCATCGGGGCTCCACGCCGGTGCGCTTCACCAGAAAGCGCCGGCCCTGCACGAGCCGCGTGAGCGTCGACGTCAGGGCGTCACCCGCCGCTTTCAGTTGCCTCAGCTCTTCAGGCGACACCGAGACGGCGAGTTCGACCTGCGTGTCTTCACCGCCGTGAAAGTCCACCCGCTCGGTGAAGACGACGACGAAGGGCTGGCCGCACGTGCACACCGCCGCGTGCACGGTGAAGTGAACGTCATGAACGAACGTGTGCGTCGCCTCTTGGTTGACGGCGGCCCACGCGAGCGGCGCGGGCGCTCCAAGACATCGGGCACACCCTTCAGCGGCCAAGGTGGGTGCGCGAATCGATGGCGAGGGCGCTCGTTCTGGTCGTGCCGTCGGGCCACGTCACGGTGACCTCGGCCGTCGGGCTCTGCGTCGCGCCCAGCCCGAAGACGAGCTCGTTCGGTTGCTGCGCCGCGAAGCCGCCCATGAGCTGCACCTCACGCCGCTGCGAGAGCCCGTCGCTCTTCACCGTGACGACCGCGCCCACCGCAGCGACGTTGCCCTTTGGCCCATCGAGCTCGACGGAGAGGAAGTGGGGTGGCTTCGAAGTCTGCCGCAGCGTGTTCCGGTACAGCGACACCGGGCCGTGCTGGTTGCTCACGAGCAGGTCGAGATCGCCATCGTGGTCGAGGTCGGCCAGCAGCACGCCACGGGAGTTGTCGGGGTCGTCGATGCCCAGCGCCTTCGCCGCGTCGACGAACTGCGCCGGCTTCTGGGGGCCGAGGTTCAGGTACGCGCGCCGCGCTTCGTTCGCGTAGATGTGGCGGCCGCGAATGTCGCCCCAGCGGTCGGCGTAGGTGTGAATGTCGGGCCCCGACTGCATGAGCTTCTGGTTCACGTACCAGTAGTCGGTGCGCCCCTTGTTCCATGGCCACTCGAAGCCCTCGCGGCTCTTCGTGACGAGCTCGGGGTCGAGCCGCGTGTCGACCATGCCGTTGGCCTGCACGAGGTCGTCCCAGCCGTCGAGGTTCAGGTCTCCGGCCGCCGCGCCCCAGCCGAAGCGCCGTTCGTTCAGCATGCCGCGCTGGGTCGCTTCGTCGGAGAACGTCGGCACGAACGGGTCGTCAGGCGAGGGCCGCACCATCCACAAGATGGAGCCCTCCGACTGCAGCGAGTGGTGCACGTTCGAGACGGTGACGTCGGAGAACCCGTCGCGATCGAAGTCCGCGATGGTGACGTTCATTCCCTTGTACGTGTCTTTGCCGATGTCGCCGAAGCGCGGGCCCTGCAGCCGGCGAAAGTGTCTGCCGCCCTCGTTCAAGTAGACGTCGTCGGGGCCGAAGTCGCTGGCGAGGTAGAGGTCGGTGAAGCCGTCGTGGTTGAAGTCCTGCGTGCCGACGGCGAGCGTCCAGTGCGTCTCGGGCAGGCCCCAGGCCTTCTCGTCGAGGCGCTCGTAGGTGCCATCGCCGCGGCCCCGGTAGAGGTGGTTGATGCCGCCGTTGTCGGCGTCGTGCCAGCCGTTGTGCATGAAGCGGAACATGCGGCGGTCGCCCTCGAACGCGGGCTGCGGCAGAGCGAACACGTTCAACGGCGTCGGCGTTTCGTAGTCGGGCAGGTGCGTCGTCAGCGCGTTGGTGACGAGCAGGTCGAGCACGCCGTCGTGGTCGAAGTCGAAGAAGGTCGCGGCGAGCGAGACCGTGTGCGCGTCGAGACCCGACGCTTGCGAGACGTCTTCGAACGAGAGCGTGCCGGTCTCCTTCAGGCGATTGCGGAGCAGGCGCGTCTTGCCGAACGCGACGGTGAGCAGCAGGTCGAGGTCTCCATCGGAGTCGTCGTCGACGAACACGCCGCCACTCGCCAGGCCGTGTGACTTCGGGTCGTGCATCATCGCCTCGAGCGCCGGCATCGGGAGCCGCTCGAAGGTGAAGTCGCCCTTGTTCCGGTAGAGGCCCACGCGGTCTTCGGCCTTCGCGAGCGGGTGGGTGAGCAGCACGTCGACGAAGCCGTCTCCATCGACGTCACCGGTGACGATGGCGTCTCCGACCGAGAGCACCCACTTGGCGACGTGCAGCAGCCGCGGGTCGACCTCGGTGAGCGTCGTGCCCATCTGGCTGCCCAGGCCCGCCTGCTTCAGGTCGACGCGCTCGTAGCGAAAGCCCACGTCGGCCGGAGCGTCGAGCGGCGCGAGCACGTTCGTCCACGCGGTGAGCATCGTGAGGCCGAGGCCTCCGACCGTGCCCACGCGGATGAACGAGTCGCGATCGAACAACTGGGCGAGACGCGCAGTGCCCTTCTTCACGAGCAGCGAGCCGTGTGCCCAGACGAAGCGCACCACGCCCACCGTGAGGGCTGCGTAGAAGAACGTGTAGACGCTCTCTTTGAAGTGCAGCACGCCGTCGATGAGCACCAGCGCGAGCGCGAGCAGTACCTGGCCTCGCGTCGTCTTCGGCGACGTCGCGGGATCGGTGATCATGTAGAACGTGAACAAGTAGAACGGCGGCGACTCGAGCGTTCCGAAGAAGAGCGTCTGCCACGGCAGGTGGTGCCGCATGATGTACGCGCGCACGCCCGTCTGCAGCGCGTAGAAGACGAGGAAGCTCACGACGAGCGGCGTCTTGCCCACGCGAAACACGAACAGCATGACCGCCGCCGTGGCGATGAAGACGCTGATGGTCACGTCGCCACCCGCCCATTGGTACGCGGGCGCTGCGGTGATCCACTCCCGAGAGACGAGCAGCGAGACCGCGACGCCGAACATGGCCGGGTTGAAGACGTGTTTGCCGTCGACCGTGAGCACGTACTTCGAGCCGATGGCGAGGAAGACGGGGAACAACAGCACCCACGAGTGGTGCGAGTAGTTGAGAAGAATCGAGAGCGAGCAGCTCGTGATGAAGGCCGAGAGCGGCACGATCTTTCGCCGGTGGAGCAGCCAGCTGAAGGTCACCTCGAGCAGGCTGGCGCTGCCCATGATGATGGCCATCTGCCACCACTGGCGGTTGAACCCCATGAAGGTAAAGCCGGCGACGGCGTAGCCGAAGAGCAGCGCGCCGAAGGGCAGGCGCGGGTCCTTCAGCGTCGGTACTTCCCAACCCGAGCGCGAGAGCAGGCGGCCCTGTGCGAGCTCGCGAGCTGGAGCCGACGGTGGCAATGACTCTGGAAGTTCGACCGAAGCGTCTGCGCGCACGGCGGGCACCGTACCCTGCGACCTGCGTTGCGCCTACTCGCCCGGGCTCAGCGCTCGAAGCGCGTGGTGAGTCTGGCGCCGTTGGTGTTGCCCAGCCCGTCGACGAGGCCGGCCGGGTCGACGGTGAGGTCCCACGTGCCGCTCGTGCCGGTTGGAAGCGTGAGCACGTACGCCTGCTCCGCGTCGCTCCAGCTGGCGGGGAGTGCCATGGAGTTCGTGCCGAGCTTCGCGGTGAGCATCATCGAGCCCCCACGCGCGAGCATTCCCCGATCGGAGCGCGAGTCGAAGTCCCTCACGCGGAAGTTCGCGACGGGCTCTCCACGGTCGAAACGCATCGGCGTCGGCTCGTAGCGCGCCGTGACGAGCACGCGGCCGTCAGTGAGCGAACGAGCTGAGAGCTGCGTGATGCCGGTCGAGACTCGCAGCGTGAAGGCATGCGACTCGAAGCGATAGGGCTGCACTGCGCCGTTCACCTGTGCGCGGCCGGTCGCCACGAGCCGGTACTTGCCTTCGGGTGCGTCGGGCAGCGTCTCCCACAGCGCGGTCCATTCGTGGCGGCGCTTCGTGGCAGCCGGCTCGTTCGCCACCGTCGGCGTCGCGTCGTAGCGGCGAATCACCTCGGGCCCGTTCACGAGCGCGCGCGTCGGCGACGCCATCACCGCGACGAAGGCACCAGCGACCTCGCGCTCGACCGAGATGGTCGGCGTCCCGAGGCCCGGCTCTCCACCGGTGAAGACGAAGCGCACGAGGGCGCCACGCTCGAGGTCGGTGGTGTCGGTGACGATGATGGGAGTCGCGTCGCTCTCTTCGACGGCGCGGCGCATCGGCTCCTCGATGGTGGCAGAAGTCGGCTGCTCCTGAGGCGAGTCTTTCGTGGCGACGAGCTTCGTGGCTTCGTCGATGAGGTACTGGCCCATGCGCCAGCCCCACGGCGAGACGGTCGGCTCGTAACCACCACGCAGGAAGTCGTCCTGCTCGAGCAGATAGCCGTAGTGGTCCTGCGCGTAGCCGAGCACCAGATTCGTCGAGGCGCCGAGTGGCGCGAGCGTGGCAGCGACCTTCTGGCCCACCGCCGTCGTCGGCTCTCCCGGCAGCGACATCATCGCGATGTCTTCGATCTGCAGCAGCGTGATGGCGGTGCGCAGACGAGGGCGCGGCTCGACGGGAGCACACAAGAGCGCGCCCTCGGCCGGCGGTGTCAGCACGACGTTGGCGCAGCTGCGGCCACCCACCTGGCAGCCGATGCCGCCGTGTTCGGGGAACTCGCCGCGCTGGTAGCCGAGCACCTCGCGCGTCAGCAACACGCCGCGATCGACGTGCACCAGCTTCGCTTTCGCCGGAGCCACGCCCGGCTTCGCCTGCTCGAACGCCGTACGCGCGAGCTTCGAGGCGACGTGGCCCGCCCACTCGAGCCGCTGCGTGCCGTCGAAGCCGAGCGCCGAACCCGCGGGGCTCACGTCACCAGCGCTGCCCTGTGCGAACACGACGGGAACGCCGAGCGCGTCGGACGTGGCGAGCTCGATGGCGCCGGAGATGTCCGTCGTGAGGAGCGGGTTCGAGCCCGACATCACCGTGCCGTGCACCGAGTAGTGCACCAGCGCCGCGAACGGCTTCGTCGGCGTGCCCGAGTCGTCGACCTCGTCGAAGCGCACGACGGTGAGCTGCTTGTTGCGAAACTCGGGGCCGTACATCGGGTCGTTCTCGCAGCGGCGATCGGCGTTGAGCTCGCTCGCTTCGACCGACGCCGAGCCGACGCTCACGCGCTTCAAGTGCGCGAAGGCCTCGATGACGCTGGCGGCAGCCGCAGCGGCGAGGCGCTCCTCGAGCTCGGCGTCGTACGTGTCCATGCCGAACGCGACGAAGTCGGGCCCAGAAGGGTTGCCGAGGTGCGCGGGCTGGAAGAACCGCGCGACGTGGCCGTGCGTGTGGGTCGCCTGAATGATGAATGACGCGGGCTCCTGCGCGGCGTCGAGCTTCTGCCGAATGCGCGTTCGCAGCGACGGCGTGATGAGACACACATCGAGCCGAACGAGCGCCGTGCGGGTGACGCCGTTGGTGAGGGCGAGCGCGCGTGCCGACGCGTCGGTGTGCACGCCCTTCGTCGAGGGGAAGTTCTTTGCCCAGCGCGAGCCCGGGTCGTCGTCGGTCTTGTCGCGCGAGTAGCCGCCGGTGGGCGCTCCGACAGGCACGTCGACGACCGTGGTGGCGATGGCTGCCTGAAGAGGCCCTGCGTCGTTCGACGACGCCGGAGGAGGTGGGCACGCGCAGAAGACGACGACCAACGGCAGCAGCAGAACTCTCATTGCGACGCGCGCCTTAGCTCAGTGGAGAACGCTCGAAACCGGCCGGCCCGGCGACCAATCAGGGCGAAGGTTCCCAGCCGAGCAAGGTGTCGAGCGCGCCGAGCACGAGCCCGGTCGTCTTCGGCCCGAGCGAGTTCGTCTCTTCGTAGTGATCGCCCGTCGCCTGCTCCGAGTACGGCTTCGTCGGGTGCAGCTTGTAGTCGTAGTCGGGCACCAGGTAGCCGTTCTCGTCGTTCGCGAGGCCGAGCACGACCGGCTTCTCTCCGCCCAGCTTCGCCTTCAGGTACGGGGGCGACGGCGCCTTCGACAGGTCGGGCGGAGCGGGGTTCGCCGGGTCGATGAGGGGCCCACCGAACGCGAACTCGGCGTCGAAGCCCACCGCGAGCTCGGGCAGCAGCTCTCCGGGCACGCCGACGAAGCGCACGCCGCCGAGCTGCACCTTGCTCACCTCGGTCAGCACGTGGGGAATGTTGTCGGCCGTGACGCCCTTCGTGCGATCGAAGTCGACGAGCGTGCGGCGAATGATGTCGACGCCGGGCAGCGTGAGCAGGCGGAACGTCTCGTTGTCGATGGGCAACTTCAGCGTCTGCGCTCCGAACGCGAGGTTCGGCGCCTTCTCTTCCGTCGCCGTCGCGAGGCCTTCGAGCGCGGCGATGGCGACGAGGTCGCCCACGGCCTTCGTCTTCGCGAACGTGCGATCGGCCGGCACGTCTCCGTCGACGCTCGTGGGGTGCGCGTGAAGGCTCGTCATCATGCCGCCCACCGCGCCGCTGAAGTACACGCACGTTCCGCCGATGCCGGCTGCGACGAGCGAGCCGTCTTTCTTGAACACGCCCTTCTCGACGCCCTCTCGCAGCGCCCACACGAAGTCGGAGCTGATGGAGTTGTTCTCGCCCGCCAGCGTCTCGGGGTGATTGGCCCACGCGACGAGCGAGCCGATGACGGCGCCGCCCTGCGCCTCGACGAACTGGAGCACCGTCACCGTGTCGTCGGAGACGTACGGGTCGCGCGTGTCGCTGATGAGCTGCCTCGTCTTCGCGCCGAGCCGGGGCTGCGCCGAGCGCACCTTCGCGGGCCGCGCCGAGAGCATCGCGTCACTCACCGCCTGCGCCGCCCCTTCGATGAGCACGTCACGCAGCCACACGTCGTCGACGCCGCGCTCAGGGAGCAGGGCCTTGATCGGTCCCCACTGGCCCATGGTGTCGACGCTCTCGTGCGTGTGCGTCGACGAGACGAGCACGTAGTCGGGCACGCCCAGGTTGCGCTTCGTGACGGCCGCGCGAATGCGCTCGACGTCGTCACGGAACAGGCCGACCGCGTCGATGGAGACGAGCGCGATGGAGATGTCTCCGTTCTGCACCACCACGGCGCGGGCCCACACGTCGTCGTGCACGTCGACGGCCGGCGTCGTGTTGCCGAAGCCCGCCAGCCACATGCCCTGAAACTTGCCGTCGTTCTCGGTGCCGTCGGCGTCGGGGCCGGAATAGCCGGGGTCGCCCGGGCACTTCTGGTCTCTGCCGCAGTCGAAGAAGAAGTCGGGCTTGCCATCGCGCTCCGAGCCGTCGGCGTCGGGCGCCACGTAGCCTGTGGAGCCGGGGCAACGACGATCGACTCCGCAGTCTTCGGTGAACGAGACGAGCTCGCCGCAGCGCTTGAGCCCGTCACTGCCGAGCGGCGCCACCTCGTTGCAGGCCGTGTCCTTCTTCGAGAGGAAGTCGGGGCGCGGTCGCTCGAAGCGCGGCGTCACCTTCACCGCAGCGATGCCGGCCTTCAGCGTGCCGTCGTTGCCTTTTTCGCAGCCAGGCCCGCCCGGGCAGAACTTCTCGGGCGGGGTGCCTTTTCCCATCGGTTTGGGACACGCCGACAGACAGAGCAGCAACGGCAGCAGTGCGCGCATGGCGCCGCGCAATAGCCGATGCCGCCCGTCAAATCGAACGACGCCGTGCGCGAAGCACGAGCAGCACGAAGCCGAGCAGGCTGAACGGAGCCGCACCCGCGCCGTTGCAACCGCAGCCGCCGAGGACCAGCTCCTGCAGACCCTCGCGACCCTGCGTGACGCCGGCGTCGGTCGGCTCGGGCGTGCCCGCGTCGGTGATGGTGCCTGCATCGGTCGCCATGACGCCCGCGTCCGCAACGACGACTCCCGAGTCGACGGCCGCTCCGGCGTCGGTGGTGGTTCCGGCGTCGGCCTCGGGCTGACCTGCATCGGCGTTGGGGTCGACGGCGACGAAGCTCACCGCGGCGCTGCGCGTCGAGTTGCCCGAAGTGTCGTAGGCAATCGCGACGATGGAGTGCGTGCCCGCGCTCACCGAGACCTGCGCTGCGTACGGCGACGTCGTGTCGACATCGGCCATCACGCCATCGAGCTCGAACTCCACCCGTCCGACGGCCACGTCGTCACTCGCCGTCGCCACGAACATCACCGACAAGCCCGTCATCGCGCCCGCGCTCGGCAACGTCACCGCGACGGTGGGCGGCGTGGTGTCGGTCGTCATGCCGATGATGACGAAGACGATGGCGCTCGTCGTGCTGTTGCCCGCCGCGTCGTGCGCGCGCGCCGTGAGCGACTTCGTTCCGTTCGTCCACGCCGTCGTGTCGACCTGCAGCTGCCACGGCATCGTCGTCACTTCGCCCAGCTTGGTGGTGCCCTCGAAGAACTCGACGCGAACCACGCCGACGTTGTCGGTCGCCTGCGCGACCAGCATGACCTGGCCCGACACGCGCGCGTTGTTCGCCGGTGCGGTGAGCGAGACGGTCGGCGGAGTCGGGTCGGGAATCGCCGTGACCGTCACCGTGCCCGTCGCTGAGGCCGCGCCTGCGGTGACCGTCACCGTGTGCGGCCCGCCGACGACCGTGCCGGCGGTGAAGAGCCCGTTCGTGTCGATGGTGCCACCGCCAGCGACCGCCCAGGTGAGGGGGGGCTGAACGCTGAGGGGGTCACCAAACTGGTCGTTCACCACGCCGTCGAACTGCTGCGTGCCCATGACGGCGACGCTCGCCGTCGTCGGCTGCAGCGCGATGGTGGTCGGCACCGACTGCACCGTGACCGTCACCACGCTCGTCACCATGTTGCCCGCGCCGTCGGTCACCGTGACGATGAACTCGTAGGTGCCGGCCTGCGTGAAGGTGACCGTCGTGTCCTTCGCGGCGTTGTTGCCGTTCTGCGTGTAGGTGACGGTGCCGGGCGCGATGCTCGCGGTCCACGAGTAGGTGAGGCCTGCTTCGCCTGCGTCGTCGGTCGCGCGCACCGAGAGCGCCGTCGTCGTTCCCGTCACCAATGACGGCGTCGCGCGCGCGGCCTGCGTGATGGTCGGCGCACCGCTCCCCACCACCGTGAGCGTCGCCATGCCGGTGAAGCCACCCGCGGTCGCCGTCACCGTGAAGGGGCCACCCGGCGTCGTGCCTGCGGTGAACTGGCCGTTCGTCGCGATGGTGCCGCCGCCCGAGACGCTCCATGTCGCCGAGCCGAGGAACATGAAGCGGCCGAACTGGTCGCGCCCCTGCGCCGAGAAGAACTGCGTGCCACCGGTCGCCACCGCCGCCGTCGTGGGGCTCACCATCATGCCCGCGCCGACCTGGGTGACCGTCACGACGACGCTGGCGCGCACCGACAGGCCACCCGCGTCGGTCACCGTGACCTCGAACGTGTGTGTGCCAGCGCCGGTGAAGGTGACCGTCGTCGACTTCGCGCCGTTGCTGTTGTTGGCCGAGAACGTCGCGGGCCACGAGCCCGTCACCGTCCACCCGTAGGTGAGGTTCGCTTCGCCGCCATCGTCGGCGCCGAGCACACTCAAGGTGACGGTCGCGTTCGACGTCGGGTTCTGGCTCGCACTCGGCGCCATCACGATGGTCGGCGGTGCGTTGACGGTGGTGGTGTCGAAGTCGATGCCGGTGACGTTGGCGCTGGTGACGGTGGCCATGCGCGTCGCTGGCCCGAACGTGTAGCCCGCCCGCGTCGGCGTCAGCGTGTACGTGCCCGCGGGCACGTTGGTGAGCACGTAGCGGCCGAGCGAGTCGGTCGTCGACGAGCGCGTGCCGTCGCTCACGAGCACACCTGGCAGCGGCGTGGTGCCGGTGCGCGCGGTACCCGAGATCTGGAACGCCGTCGTCGTGCCCGCGACCTGGAAGTTCTGGTTGTTGAGGCTCGTGCCAGCGACGGTGACGGGGTTGGTGAAGTTCTGCGGCTCGAGCGTCACGCCGGGCGAGGTCGCGGTGACGTTCCACGTGCCGTTGGGCACGCCCTGCAGGTAGTAGAACCACGGCTGCGTCATCGCGCCGCGCGTGGCAGTGGCGGTGCGATAGCCGTCGGTGATGACGGGCGCCGTCGTGATGGTCGACGGCAACGAGCCGCTGATGGTCTGGCCCTGCGCGAAGAAGTTGATGCCGGTGACGTTGCCGCCCAGCACCTCGACGGGGTTGCGCGCGCCCGAGATGGTGAAGGCCCAGCCCGCCTTCGTGGCGGTGACGGTGTAGCGGCCGTTGGGCACGGCGGTGATGGTGAAGTCTCCGTTCGTGTTGGTGGTGGCCGAGCGCGTGCCGTCAGAGACGACGACGCCTGCGACGCCAGTGCCGCCCGCCGTCACGCGACCCCCGAGGCTGTACCCGGCCTTCGTCGACGCGGTGAAGGTGAGGCCCGTGACGTTGCCGCCCACGGGGAGCGGCGCGGCGAACCCACGCGCCATCGCGAGGTCGAACTTCGCCGCGTTGATGGTGTAGCCGGCATCGGAGGCAGGCACGTTGGTGAGCGCCCACGTTCCGTCCGAGAGCGAGAAGGTGGTGCGCGTGCCGTCGGTGATGCGCGCGCCTTCGACGCCCGCGTCGGCCATCACCACCGCGCCGCTGAGCGTGAACGTCGTCGGCGTGCCCACCGTGACGAAGATGGCCGCCGTCGCGGTGCCGCCCTTCATGTCACTCACCGTGCAGCGAATCTGGTGCACCCGGTTGCCGGTGAGCGTCTTCGTCTGCATCGGCCGGTTGTCGACGCTGAAGGTGCCGTCGTCGAAGTCCCACGCGTAGGCGAGCGTGTCGCCGTTCGGGTCGCTCGCCGTCGCGGTGAAGGTGACCGCCGTGTTCGAAGGCACGGTCGTCATCGAGGCCGCGAGGCTCACGGTGGGGCTCTGGTTCGACGGGTAGGGCCCGAAGTTGATGACGACGTCGAGCGACTCGGGCGTGGTGCCTCCCTTGCCGACGGGCGTGAAGTGCACGTTGACCGGCCAGTCCGAGAACGTGCGGCCGATGACGAGCGCCGAGTTCGACGTGTTCCCTCCCGGCGTCATGTCGAGCAGGTGCGAGCCACAGCCCGTGGGCGGGTTCGTCGGGCACTGGGTGCCAGAGCTGGGGAAGCCGAAGTTGAAGCTCGCGCCGTTCATCATCGACGGGTTGGTGGTGAAGAGCTGGCGGAACTCGAGCCAGTAGTCGCGGCTCTGCGTGTCGTTGCGCGCCACCTTGAGGGCCTGCATGCCACCGTCGGGCGTCGCCACCTCGAGCGGGTAGAGCCGGTACGTGCCGCTGGCGGTGACGGTGTTCACCTGGGTGGCCGTCGTCCAGTCGAAGGTGCGCTTGAACCAGACGTTGAAGTGCGAGGCGCCCGAGTTGCCCATCACGTCGAAGGGGTTGCCGTACTCCTGCTGGCTGCCTGCGCCGATGATGCTCTCGCCCGCGTTCCAGAAGTTCGCGTGGTACACGCCGTAGTTGTGGCCGAGCTCGTGCGACGCGACGCCCTGCCCGAAGCTGCCGTTGAGCCAGGTGCCCTTGCTGCCGACGTAGCCGCGGCCCGACCAGCCCGAGAACATGTTCGGGTGGGCGACGATGTCGAGGTTGTAGTTGTTCGGGTCGTAGCCGGCGTCACGCGCGGCGATGCGCGCGTCGGAGAGCACCTGAAAGTAGTTGCCCGCGTCGCGGTACCACTCGGCCGGCTGCGGGAGCCGCAACGTCGGCGGAAAGACGCCGCTCAGCTGGGTCTTGTTGAAGCTCTGCGACGTGAAGAACCCGTTCACGTTGGTGTTGATGAGGCTCTGCGCCGAGGCGAGCGAGAGCGGGTCGCCCGGCCGGTCGCTGAAGTCGACGCGCATGAAGAGCACCGTCTTGGGCCCCTCCGTCCACGACGAGGCGGCGGTCTCGCCCGCGGCCTCTTCGTTCGCCAGCGCCTGGGCGAGCTCGTCTGCGTGCAGCGGCTGGCAGAAGCCGATGGCCTGATCACCGTCGTGCATCACTTCGCTGGCGGTCGAGGCCTTGCGAGAGGTGGGGCAGGGCGAGCCGGGCACGTAGTCGAAGAAGTTCACGTCTTCGGGCTTCAGCCGCCGCACGGGGAACTCGTAGAGCGCGAACACGCCGTCGAGCTCGATGCCGTGGAGGCGCAGGTCATCACGCGTCTTGAGCCCCTCGCGAAAGCCGTACACGCCCGCGCGGAGCACCGCGTCGCGACCGTTGAACGTGATGAACTTCTCGGTGGGCTTCGCGGTGAGCACGCCGTCTTCGTCACCGACCGCACCGACGACGTGCAGCATGCCGCGCCCGTCACGCCACTGCTCGACGTTCTCGGCGACGGCCGCGGGCAGCATGCGGCGCTCGGCGAGGCTCAACGCCATCGACAGCGCCAGCTCGGGCTCGGTCAGCATGAGGCCCGCGAGGTGTTGGCGCCGCTGCCGCGACAGCGTCACGCCGTCGTCGATGAGGCGCTGGGGCACCGGTGCAGCAGTCTGCTTGAAGGTGTCGAGCCAGCTCCGAAACGCCGCGTGCGTGGCGACCGCCCGGCTCGCTTCGGGCAGCGTCGGGTCCTGGCCCAGCGCAGCGAAACGACGCTCGACGGAGTCGGCTTTTCGCTCCTGCGCACAGCCCACGACGAGGAAGGTGCAGAGGAGAGAAGGTGCGAGCGTTCGCGACAGACGGGACATGGTCGCGAAACAGGAGCAAGTGCCACGCCACTGAAACAGCCAAGTGCGCGTGACTTTTGGAGGAATCGACGTTCCAAACACTGCGGATTCGTTGGCGGCGAGGGGCGCCACGAGATCAAGCGCGGTGGGTCAGGTCAGCATCGAATGCGTGCCTCGCAGTGATTTCAGAGCGAGTGCGGAGAAGTCCCCTCAGTCGACCGTGGAGCGAATCACACGACCCAGCAGCCCTCGATGAAACGCGTACGCGCCGAGGTGGCCCGAGTCGATCCTCGTCGGTGTCACGCTCCAGTGCTTCGCGATGGCCTCCATCGACGACGGCGGCACGATGCCATCTGAGGTCGTCGCGACCACGAAGCGACGTGACGACCGCGGCGCAGGTTGCGCGAGCACCGACAACCCACGCAGCACTCCGCGAAGCCGTTCGACCGCGTCGTCGCCGAGCGCGCTCCACGTCACGCTCTTCGACAGCGGCCCATCGCAGAACACGACGCTCGCGTCGTCGGACGGCGCCATCACCGTCACCGGAACGTCGACGTCGAGCGACGCCGCCGCGTGCGCCGACATCTGGCCCGCCATCGAGTAGCCAGCGAGCACCACCGGGAGTCTCGGCTCCATCGTCAGCGCGGTCATCACCAACGCGCGCGCCTCGATGACGTTCGCGAGGCCCATGCGAAGAAAGTCTCCCACCGTGTGGAGCCCGACGCGGCGCTGGCCGTCGGCTCGCCGACTCCCGAAGTACGCCCCTTCGAAGAGCCACACCTCGAAGCCCTCGTAGCGGAGCGCGTTCACCAGGAACGAGCGCAGGCCGAAGCCTTCGTCACCCCACGACGGTGGAACGATGAGCCGTGCGCGGTTCGGCCCCTTCGCGCGCAGCCGCATCACGTGAAGCCGTGAGGTCGCGTGCTCGAGCAGCGGCGCCGGCGACATGACGAACGCTTCGTCGATGCGCGCCGAGGTCGGCATGAACTCGAGCGAGAGCGGGTCGCACACCGAACGTTTCAGCAGCGCAGGCACGTGCGCGAGCGGCGCCTCGACGTCGCCCCAGCCCC